>JAHEJC010000568.1 GCA_024639065.1 Lewinellaceae bacterium
CTTCAACTGGAATTTTAAACTTTAAATCATACCAGCCGAAAAGATTAAGTTTACCACTACCATTTCCATTCAAACTAAATTTGCCACCAAATTTTGGAGCATCGAATTTTGCCGTACTGTTAGCAGGAACAAATAGCTTCCAGGACAAAATGTAAACTCCACTTTTCATATTTCCAAGGTTCAGATCAGCAACCACACTATTTACCTTAGGATCTGATAGGGTCGATTCTTGCAACCATAGCGCTCCGTTACTAGCTTCACCATACAGCGGACCAGTCTTTATAATAGCATCCAATAATTGGTTAGATTGAGATTCTATAAAGTGTACTGATTTACTTGATACTGAACCATTTTGATAATTTTCAAATTTTTCACAAATCAATCCTTTGGTTTCGATGGACCCACAGTTACAGGGAATCGCCGGATTTTCACCAATTTCCGGAACCTGAATAGGCTCTCTATAAATCAACCATTTAAACTGAGTACCCATCGCTCCTTCAACCACAAAGTTCAATTCATTTTCCATCGGCTTCATATCAACAATGGTGAAAGAAACTTTCTCTTCCCCAATACGGTAATCATTCCTGATCATTCGGTACGGAGGTTGTCTATTTTTGACATAACTCCGCACACTTAAGTTAGGATTACCGGAGATCGGCGTTACGACAGCAGTATACCTAGATGCTGGATCTATTTTATTTCTGATAAAATAAAAATCCAACATCTTGTAACGATCCAGAATGTATTCTTTTTCATGAATGATAGTTCGTTCTGATCTTATTCCTGCATCAGAAAGGCCTTCGCCCTCTTTTCGCAATATCCTGGAAACATCTACTGGATCTTCAATAATGGAATCCAAATATACTAATAAAGTATCCGCATTTAAGGATTGAATACCCTGAACTTCAACCTCATCTCTGGTACAAGAGCTCAAGACCAGAAATGAGCACCATAAAATAAAAATCCCATATGTTTTCATTTCAAAATATTTTTGATATTAAGAAATAAGTCAATATAAAGACAAGGTAATTGGAAGCAGTCACACCTTTATTGGAAAATGTTTTAGTTAAAGCTTTTAACCAAATAAGAATGTGACCGAATAATTAATCGTGGTCTTATTATTGACTTTGGATGAAATGATAACGGACCCAAAAAACTTGAAGTTTGTTAATAAATGATGAAATCGCAAAGGGTGCTCTTTCTTTTCAAAGAAGGAGTGCCCGATGCATTATGAGCTTTGATGATTTGATAGTACCCAGTATATAAATTCACTAATAGTTTTTAGAGAGGTTGGCCATTCGCTTATTGAACAGGTTTTCCACCAAGAGTTAAACATCTCGTAGCCTTGCATGGTATCTTCACTAATATCTTGGTCTTTTATCCTTCCTAGCAAATCCACCTTTCGGCTCTTGCCGCCTCAAACATTTTAAAAACATAACCTTTTTATTATTCAACATTATTCTTTTTTACGAATTGGATAATTTCTGAAATATATCCGTAGCACAAACACACTGACGTATCCGCTGCTCCATAATAGATGGCGATCTTGTCACCTTCGACTAGAGCAGCGCAAGGGAAAACCACATTTTGTACATCGCCGGTCATTTCATATAATTCAGTTGGAGCTAGTAAATAGGGTCTTGACCGATATAACAATTTTTCCGGTTGATCCAAGTCGCTAATGGCGGCGCCCATTGAATAACGGAAACCATTGCAAGTATTAATCACTCCATGGTAGATTATCAACCAGCCGTCATCGGTTTTGATAGGGATAGGACCTGCTCCAATTTTGGTGGATTGCCATCCGCTTTCTTGAAAAGGGGTCACCCCCATCACAAAACGATGCTCACCCCAATATTTCATATCAGGACTTCGGCTCAAAAAAATATCTCCGAAAGGAGTATGCCCATTATCACTGGGCCTGCTCAACATGACATAGTTACCATTGATTTTCTCTGGAAACAAAACCCCATTGCGATTAAAGGGCAGGAACGCATTTTCACATTGAAAGAATTCTTTAAAGTCATAAGTATAAGCTATTCCGATGCTAGGTCCATGGTATCCATTACACCAGGTGACCCAGTACCGATCTTCAATCCAAGTAACTCTAGGATCATAGCGATAATCTGAATGGATCAGATCCGTATTTCCGGCTTTCATTTGAATGGGTTGGTCTTCTATTTTCCAGTTGAGCCCATCACTACTAAAACCAGCGTGAATGTTCATACGGATACTACGATCATCACAGCGGAACACCCCGGCAAATCCATCATTAAACGGAACCACTGCACTATTAAAAATACTGTTGGATGAAGGAATGTGATATCGACTAATTATTGGGTTGGAAGTATGGCGCCAGAGTACTTCAGTGCAGTTGCGCGGTTTGCTTTGCCAGGGAATATTCATGATGATTAATTTTATTTGTGTAAGATAAATAAATCTGCAGGCTTTACGAGTCGCACGCAGGGCGATGAATCAATTCGTGACCACATCTCGTAGTGTCATTGCCTGGAGGTACGACGAAGCAATCCGTTACTACGGGTAACTCCCACATTCATTTAGGTTGACGTTTTGCTGACTGGACGGAGTGCTTCACTGTCTTACAGACAGCTGCCAATGACAGTAACTTTTGGTCATTGCGAGTCGCAGGTAGGCGACGAAGCAATCCGTTACCACAACTCATAGTGTCATTGCGAGGAGGTACGACGAAGCAATCCGTGACCACGGGTAACACCCACATTCATTTAGGTTGACGTTTTACTGACTGGACGGATTGCTTCACTGTCTTACAGACAGCTCGCAATGACAGTAACTTTTGGTCATTGCGAGTCGCAGGTAGGCGACGAAGCAATCCGTTACCACAGGTAACGCCCACATTCATTTAGGTTGACGTTTGCTGACTGGACGGATTGCTTCACTGTCTTACAGACAGCTCGCAATGACAGTAACTTTTGGTCATTGCGAGTCGCCCCTTAGGGCTACGAAGCAATCCGTTACCACGGGTAACGCCCACATTCATTTAGGTTGACGTTTTGCTGACTGGACGGATTGCTTCGCTGTCTTGCAGACAGCTCGCAATGACAGTAACTTTTGGTCGTTACGAGTCGTCCCGTAGAGCGATGAAGCAATCAGTTACCACAACCCATAGTGTCATTGGCAGGAGGTACGACGAAGCAATCCGTTACTACACGTAGTGGGAGCGCTCCTCTGGGCTGTCGTTTCACTGATT
>JAHEJC010000183.1 GCA_024639065.1 Lewinellaceae bacterium
AATAGCTAAGACTCTTGGAAAATTTGGACCGGTCCACAGCTTATAAAATCGATGCGCTTCTTCCTGAACTATTCGGTTATAGCCTTCCACTTTAAATCGTGTACTATAATCTGGCTCTAAATCAGGATCTGGTGGATCGGGTCTAAATCCACCAAAGTCTCGAGGAAAATGACCTTGCATGATGGCCAAAGGATATTTTACATTAGGATGTTCGTCATATCCTTCTGGTAACAAAACATGGGCTCCAAGATACATAGGCCTACCCCAAAAATCAGATAACAATTTGCTTTGAACCTTTACATGTTTGATATACTTTGAATCATTAGGTTCTTCAATAGGAGGAATTATTTGATCCAATTCAATTTTTATAGTTTTTGATTTTTTATGGGGATTAAATGCTACCAGCTGGGGTGTTGAATACCGATTCCCTGGTGCTCGATTCCATTGTTGCCCTTCTCCCCGATCCATTGGCAACTTGACTGTATGCCCATCGCCACGCTCAAAGGTTTCGTATTGATGAAAAAGGGCTTGTACATAATAATCTCCTTCGGGAACATCGTTCATAGACATGATAGGGTATCCAAAACTAGTTACATCAAAGTCAATTCCAGCAGCCGGTTCCCATCCTTCTAGATCCATCCCAAATATTTGTTGGGTGGAGGCGTCATCTCTTATTTCAAACCTCGGTTCTTCATCAGGATTGGTAGATAGCATGATTAAAAGTCTTCCATCCAAATTATGAAGGCTTGTATCCTGAACACTCAAATTGAATCTAGTGCCTTTAAAGGATCCTGAATCTGATTCACATGAACCGAACAAAATCAAGGCGAAAATAACAGCGAAAATATGTTTCATTATATAGATAATTTATGTCTAGTAAAATACGAAATTAACCAGAATGATTGGATGAATTTGCATTATATAAAAACTAGACAATCCAGGCCATGATATAGATCAATTAAATAAAGATTCTTTTATTTTGCAATTTGATAATTATGAAACCAATTAAGAATATACAAATACTGCTTATTCAGATTAGATTGGACCCTTCGATGATCGGTCCGGAACGGAAAAGTTTTGTAGATCTTGCCAGTCTTGAAGAATCTCAATGGCATACATTGGATGTCTTTCGCAATCCAGATTTTTCGGCATCGATTTTAGATAATTATGACGCTTTCATGATCGGTGGTTTGTCCGATGATCACAGTGATTCAGTCCAATTGCCCCAAAATTTTTTGCCTTGGATTAAAAACTTGTATGATCTTATGACTTATGCTATTAAAATTAAAAAACCAGGAATGCTTTCTTGCGGTGGGTTTATGTTGGCATCTGAGATGTTGGGATCAGAAATTGTAATTGATCCTGCTCAACAGGAACTAGGAGTATATAGTTTGAATCTTACCTCAGGTGCGCTTAAAGATCCACTTTTTAGAGGATTTCCCAATTCCTTCAAAGCGGTTAGTGGTCATATCAAAACCACCAATTCACTACCACAAAATTGCCAACTTTTAGCTATTTCAACTCGCTGTGCTATTCATGGTTTTAAAGTCAAAACTGCCCCTTTTTATGCATTTCAATTTCATCCTGAAATAAAATGCCAGGATCTAAAAATCAGAGTAGAATTATACAAAGAAAAATATTTTGATTCCGAGACAACTTACCAAAAATTTATCGCCCTAATGGCAGATACTGCGGTCGCTAATAGTTTGGTTATGCGTTTTATCCAGCTAGTTCAGCAATCCGCTGATTGAATAAATAGATACTCAAAATATTTAATTAATTTATTCCAGTTAAGTATAGATGGTCCAAGTTTTAAGGCACTTACAAAATAATATTACCTCCATAATTCCCAATAACTGCCCTGCCAACAAAAAAAATCATAAGAAAACATTAATTCAAATCATTGCCAGGTGTGCGCAAGATCATTTTTATATGAATTTCTGGTTACTAATTTTCGACATTAAAAAAGTTAATAATTAATTAATACAGGATTAATATTTCAATAATATTGGAAAATTAGTTTTACAGCACCATTTAAATAAATTTGACATGACATTTAAAGAATCGACTAAAACCTTTTTCTTTTCATTGGTTTTGTTTACAACATTTGCTGCATGGAGTCAGCAAACACCTGATGTAAAGTTTGGATCCGGTATAGGGTTTACCGCAAAGGACACCTCCTTTTCTTGTAAATTTAATCTTCGGTTTCAAAGCCTTTTTGTTTATAATTATGATCAAGCTACTGAATCATCTTCCTCACAATTCTTAATTCGCAGATCCCGATTAAAATTTGGTGGTTTTGCCTTTACCAAAAATTTGGAATACAAAGTAGAACTGGGACTTAGTAATCGAGACATTAGTGTAAACAATGAGGATGGAAATGGTCGAGATGCCTCCCGAGTCATTCTGGATGCAGTTTTGAAATGGAAATTTTCTAAAAACTGGGCACTTTGGGTTGGTCAGACCAAATTACCAGGTAATCGTGAACGGGTTATTTCCTCAGCTGACTTGCAATTTGTGGATCGGTCGTTGGTAAACAGTAGATATAATATAGACCGGGATGCAGGTCTTCAACTCAGAGGTAAATATTCTGTGGGCAATGTGATAATAGCACCTACTTTTGCGATATCCCAAGGAGAAGGAAGAAACATCACTTCCAGCAATTTTGGTGGATATGATTACACATTTCATCTAGATTTTTTACCTTTTGGTGGGTTTGCTTCAAAAGGAGATTATGTATCATCCGATTTAGAAAGAGAGCCTACACCTAAGCTTTCTATTGGAGTAACTTATGACTATAATGACGGCGCGGTCAGACAGGGTGGCCAGCTAGGCAGGTTTGTCAGAAATGATGCGGGCAGCTATGCAGAAAATTCGTTGTCTACTTTTTTTGTAGATATGATGTTTAAATACCGAGGTTTTTCTATCCTTTCTGAATATGCCAATAAAAAAGCGGATCAGCAAATTAATGATTTATCCAGAGGATTTAATACCGGTACGGGTTTTTCTGCTCAAGCAGGTTATTTAACACCTGTGAATTTTGAATTTGCTCTTCGCTATACAACCATTGCTAGAGATGATAATTTTTCTGGAATCTCAGATGAAAATCAATTCACTCTGGGTTTATCCCAATTTATAGTAGGCCATAATTTGAAAGTGCAAAGTGATTTTACCAGAATCACTTTTCCGGATCAGGATGATGGCGAATTCCAATTTAGGATGCAACTTGAAATGCAGTTCTAATCAACATTAGAATAAAAAAAACACTTAAGAACACATGAATAAGCATATTTTAATTTCTATTCTCGCTATCAATTTTGCAATTTTTATAGGTTGTAATAGTAGTGATCAAAATACAACATCTAATACGGAGTCAAGTGGCACCATTAATATTGATGGATCCAGTACCGTTTATCCAATCACTGAGGCTATAGCCGAAGAATTCCGGTCCGTAGAATCTAAAGTCAGGGTTACTATAGGCATATCCGGAACCGGCGGAGGATTTAAGAAATTTGCTCGTGGAGAAACAGTTATATCTGATGCATCACGGCCGATCAAACCAAGTGAAGCTGAAGCCTGTAAAGAGAATAATATTCAGTACATCGAATTGACGGTAGCCTATGATGGATTAGCCGTTGTGGTAAACCCGGCCAATGACTGGGCGCAATCACTTACTAAAGAGGAGCTTAAAAAGATCTGGGAACCAGAAGCACAAGAAACAATCACTAAATGGAATCAGGTAAATGCTCAATTCCCAGATGAAGAGTTTTCGTTATTAGGTCCGGGAACTGCCTCGGGAACCTTTGATTATTTTACGGAAGCAATAGTAGGTGAAAGTGGTTCCAGTAGAGGAGATTATATGCCTAGTGAAGATGACCATGTATTGGTTCAAGGAGTTGCAGGCGATAAATATGCACTGGGCTTTTTTGGGCTAGCTTATTTTCAAGAAAATGCTGACAAGCTTAGGTTAGTTGCGGTAGATGGGGGAAATGGACCGGTGTTACCAAGCATCGAGACGGTAAAAAATGGAACCTATGCTCCTCTCTCCAGACCAATTTTTATTTATGTCAACAATGAAGGAGCTAAGCGGCCTGAAGTAGTCAAGTTCGTAGAATTCTACTTGCAGGAAGCAGCAGGGTTGGTAACCGACGTAGGATATATTCCACTACCTGATAGTGAATACCAAGCACAATTAGAAAAATTCAAGCAATTTGTCAATACCGCTAATTAATCATCTGTCTTAGTCCTATTGATTATGAGAGCAAAAGAGAAAATAATTGAAGGAGGCCTTTGGCTTTCTTCTTTTATTACTATTCTCACCACCATTGGAATCCTTTGGGTATTAATTTCACAATCAATCATTTTCTTTGGTGAAGTTTCTATAATAGAATTTATTACCGGGACGGAATGGACACCATTGTTTTCAAAAAAGAAATTTGGCATATTACCGTTACTAGCTGGAACCGCTCTAACAACATTTGTAGCTATTTCGGTAGCTCTGCCATTGGGTATTATTATTGCCATCTATCTAAGCGAGTATGCCACCCCGAGATTTAGAAATATTCTCAAACCGATGTTAGAAATATTGGCTGCCGTGCCTACCGTTGTTTATGGTTTCTTTGCATTGACCGTGGTCACCCCCTATTTAAAAGTGCTTTTCCCCAGTCTTTCTACTTTCAATGCGCTATCAGCCGGGATCGTCATGGGCGTCATGATCATACCGATGGTTTCCTCTTTGAGTGAAGATGCCTTGCACGCAGTACCTAAACGGCTAAGGGAAGCATCTTTCGGTATGGGTGCAACCCGATTTCAGACCGCATTTCGAGTATTAATACCGGCTGCTTCTTCAGGTATTATTGTTTCCATAATTCTCGCTATTTCGAGGGCAATTGGTGAAACGATGATTGTTACCATTGCTGCAGGACAACAACCCAACCTTACCTTTAATCCTCTGGAAACAGTAGAAACCATTACCGCGTATATTGTGCAGGTAAGTCTGGGTGATGTAGCCTATGCTTCCGTTGAGTACCGGACGATTTTTGCTGCTGGACTGACTTTGTTTGTATTCACATTCATCCTCAATAATATCAGTTATTTTATCAGAAAACGCTTCCAAGAGAAATATGATTAAATGGAATAAGCACCGCATAATAGATAATTCGTTCCAATATCTAGGAATTGCAAGTACCGCCGTAGGCCTTATCTTATTAGCAATATTCATTGGCAGTATTTTGTTAGATGGAGTAGCTCGCATCGACTGGGATTTTCTGACTAGCCTACCTTCAAGAAAAGCGGAGCGGGCAGGCATACTGACCGCTTGGGCCGGGTCAATATGGCTTTTGGTATTAACCGCATTCATCTCGATTCCATTAGGTGTTGCGGCAGGAATCTATTTGGAAGAATATGGCAAGAAAAATAAATTATCCAATTTGGTGGAAATAAATATCACCAATCTGGCTGGTGTACCTTCAGTCATTTATGGAATTTTAGGATTGGAAATTTTTGTTAGAACCATGCGATTCGGTGGAAGCTTGTTGGCTGGTGCATTTACGCTGGCTCTGCTTATTTTACCAATAATTATTGTGGCCACTAGAGAGTCGATCAAAGCAGTCCCTTCCTCTATAAAAGAAGCCTCTTTTGGGATGGGCGCCACTAAATGGCAAACCATCAGACATCAAATTCTGCCGGCGGCTGGAGGAGGTATATCCACCGGTATTATTTTAGCCTTATCCCGGGCTATTGGAGAAACAGCTCCGGTGATCGTAATTGGAGCATTAGCCTATGTACCTTTTGTGCCAAAATCACCAATGGATGAATTTACTGTATTGCCCATTCAAATATTCAACTGGGTATCACGTCCGGATCATGCCTTTGTTATAAATGCGGCTGCCGGTATTATAATCCTTTTAGGCGTTACCTTTTTATTAAATGGAATAGCCGTATATTTTCGATATAAATGGCAGAAAAAAGTCGATTTTTAATGAAAGAACCAATAATAGATGATGTGGCTGCTGATCTTGAACCCACTTTCCCCAAGTTGAGTAGTCAGGGCGTTAATGTTTTTTACGGAGATAAAAAAGTTATCGACAATGTCTCATTATCCATCAAGGAAAAAACAGTCACCGCATTTATAGGCCCATCAGGATGTGGTAAATCCACTTTCTTAAGACTGTTTAATCGCATGAATGATTACATCGATATTTTCCGAAAGGAGGGAGATATTTTAATCGATGGTCAAGACATTTATCATGCTTCCGTGAAAGTTGAAGAGCTGAGGAAAAAGGTGGGTATGGTATTCCAAAAACCAAATCCGTTTCCTAAATCAATTTTTGAAAACGTTGCTTATGGATTAAAAATTCAGGGCATAAAGGACAAAAAGATATTGGCCGAGTCGGTTGAAAAATCACTAAGGGCTTCTGCTTTATGGGATGAGGTCAAAGATGATTTGAACAAATCGGCATTGGCCCTTTCGGGAGGACAGCAACAAAGAATTTGTATTGCCAGAGCCTTGGCCGTCAAACCATCCATTATTCTGATGGATGAACCTGCCTCGGCTCTTGACCCAATAGCCAGCGCTAAAATTGAAGAATTGATACATCAACTAAAAAAGGATTATACGATAGTTATTGTTACCCATAATATGCAACAAGCAGGAAGGGTAAGTGATAACACCGCTTTTTTTTATATTGGTGAATTGATTGAATACACTGAAACTAAAACTTTGTTTACTTCACCCGAGCATGAACTTACTGAAAATTATATTACGGGCAGATTTGGATAGTTATTTTTGTAAAAAGAGCTATTGATATGGTAAAATCAAACATGACCAATTTTGAACGTGAACTGGATCAATTGAAAAAAGATATTATCAAAATGATGATCTTGGTCTCGTCACAACTAGAAAAATCTGAAGTGGCATTTTCTAATCAAGACGTTGCTATAGCCAAAGAAATTCATCATATTGAACGAAGGGTGGATGCCTCCGATTTAAGCATTGATAAAGAATGTGAGAACCTGATCGCTCTTTACAATCCTGTTGCCGGAGACCTTCGATTGATCTTAGCTTCTATCAAAATCATTTCTAATTTAGAGAGAGTTGGTGACCACGCCGATAAGATCGCACGCTATGTTCGCAAAAAACAAATTAAAAATGCTTACCCTAAAAAACTACTGCAGTCCGTAAAATTGGATGTATTGTTTGATGAAGCTCAAGCCATGATGGAGATCGCTATCCAAGCCTTTATTGAAGAAGACTCTGCTGTTGCCAGAGAGGTGTTTGCCAAAGACATTATCATGAATGAAATCTATTCGAATGCAATCACCCAGATGCATCACTATGCTGAAAAGAAAGATGCTCCAACAAACCAATTATTATACCTTTTCTCCGTAATTAATAAGTTGGAAAGAGTAGGCGATCTTGCCAAGAATATTGCGGAAGAAACTATTTTCTACCTCGATGCAAAAATCTTGAAACATCACAAGGTTAAAAGGCTGGAAGACTTAGAGAATCTTTAAATCAAGTTGATTTATTAGATTTCAACCCTTACTATTCTTTCCCAAAAGGCAACCGATTAAGCACCATATTTCCGTTACTCATGATTAAGACCACATCCTGAAGCGCTTTGGGATCCTCTAAAGGATTATCGGATACGGCGATCAGGTCTGCTTCAAAGCCTGCTTGAATAGTGCCGGTATAGCTATCTATACCTAATAACTCAGCGGCCATAGTAGTAGTTGTCCGTAATGCGTCCCACGGATCCATACCCAATCGTATGAAGTGTTCTACCTCCATAGAAACCCGGCTGGTAGATGTTTCGGTATATCTATTATCCGCTCCAGTAGCAATTTTTACCCTGAGCTCGATGGCTTTGCGAATAGTACGTTCACTTTTAGGTATCATATATTTACCTCGAAGATGAATAACTGGATTGTCGTTATCTCCTCCAGGCTCTACCAGATCCAGCAAGGTAATAAAAGTAGGCACTAAAAAAACATCACGTTCTTTCATAAGCGCTAAGGTTTCATCTGACAGGAAAGTTCCGTGTTCGATGCTTTTAGCTCCTGCTAATGAATTTGGATGACCAATTAAATCAATACCCGGTGGTCTTACAGATTAATGAATTTAATTTTATTTTGTATTAAACATTCCCGAAATATTTGGGTCTAATAGTGCAATAAAGATGGATTGCAATGAATTTGACTACAATAAAAAACTTCAAAATACCTCATTTACTTTATTTGTTGATATTGGTAAATCTTTCTTCCTGTAACAAAGAGGAATTAAGCTTAGACGAATCTACCTCTTCATCAGAAAACACTTTGTACCAACCAGAAAATACATACACGCCTAAAAAGTTTGACTTGATATGGCTAAAACCTCCACATAGGTCAGGACCCAATCTATTGACCAATGATGAATATAGTATGCTACCTATTACGGTTTGGGTGCCCGAAGGTGTAAATAAACCAATACCCACAATTATATATTCACATGGTGGAGGATCACGAGCTAATCCCGGAGAATCGGGAGCTGAGTGGGGGGCATTTCTAGCAAAGGCTGGTTATGCATTTATTGCCATGCATCATATGGCCAGATCCAGTGAGGACATTATTAAGAACATTTGTGATCCGCTTTCCGTTGATGAACAAAAATGTGACCAGGCTTTATATGTTCCTTATTATGAAAGCACCGACCGACCACAGGATGCCGTGTTCATTATGAATAATCTATCCAAGATTAGTAATGATATCGGGGTTAATTTAGATGTTGAAAAAATCGCTATTTTCGGATTTTCCGGTGGAACCAATACCACTCATTATTTAGCTGGTGGAGAGCGTGATGCCCTTTTTGGTTTTTCTCCGAATCCTGAATTTTTTAAGTTATCAGACGACCGACCCAAAGCATATATAGCTATGTCGTGCGGCGCTGGATTAGAAGGCGGTTGGACCGAGGAATCATTGAACTCGATCGCAAAACCTTTTTTATGTGCCACCGGGATCGGTGATCTTTCCGGAAATATCAGAGCTAATTTTTTCGAACAATTGAAGGGCAATGATCAATATAGATTCTTCATCAACAGTATTGATGCTCTTCATATTACCTTTAATCATCAAGCCAAAGGGACTCCAGATCAGGAAAAAATACAGGCGGTATTTCATCTATGGCTGGAAATGACTACGCTGGCATTTTTGGATGCTTACGTCTTAGAAAATGGACATGCCAAAACCTGGCTCAGATCCCCTAATATCAAACAGTTGGCACATGAACGATTAGAAGAACATCCACTATTTAAAACCTGGACCTTCAGATAAGGCAGTTTTAGCTAATACCCTATCAAAACCACGTTAAGCGAACGTAAATTCATATCCATACGCTGTTCAATCATAGCCTGTTTCATACAACGGTCACGAACTTTTACCATTAAGACACTAAATAATATATCTACATTTATTATTAAATTGGGATAATTGTTAACTTGAAGCACTAACTTAATGAGCTCATTAAAGCGATTTACTGCTCGCAATTCTAGTGATAACCATCCTCAAGACCACTATTGAAATTAATTTTTAATGAATCTAAATGGTAATTTTTCATGAGTAACCAGTTGCAGGCACCTTACCAATTCCAGGTAGGCCAATTAAAATGTACCTTGTACAAAGACTTTGACTTTGCTTACAATATCAATGTCTATTTTTCTAACCATAAATCGCAGGTACTCCAAGAAGCATTAAGAAAATATGGAATCGCTGATGATATGATACCCTCTCCATATGTTGCGCTTCTCATAGAAGCTGATGATAAGAAAATTCTTATTGATACCGGATTAGGAAATCGAAGTCAATCGATGGAATTTGGTGGTCATCAATTTAAGTTTGATGGTCAACTCATTGCTCAATTAAAAAATGATGGAAATTTAGAAGATATTGATTATGTGGTCTTAACCCATTTACATCCCGATCATGCTGGAGGTGTTTTTGGAGAGTCCAAAGAAATACATTTTCCAAATGCCAAAATTATGGTACACGAAGATGAATGGAACTACTGGACGCAGGATTACCCAGCGGGGAGCAATCCAGTATTTGATTTTACAGTAGACACACAAATCAAACCATTAGAAAATCATAATTTAAAATTAATCAACAGTAAGAAATTGGCTTTAGGGTCCAATATAAACCTCCTTCATATTCCAGGACATACGCCCGGACAATTGGCTGTGCACTTATCCTCGCAGGAAGATGATTTATTATATATTTCAGATACTTGGTTACATCCACTACATATTGAACACCTGGATTGGACATCCCCCTTAGACTTAGATCATCAGCAAGCCAAGCATTCCAGAATCAACATGCTAGAATTGGCTTATGATCAATCCATGTTAGTTCAAAGTTTTCACTTTGATTTCCCGGGGTTGGGAAACATTGATAAAGAAAATGAGCATTGGAAATGGGTGCCGCTAAAAGGAATATAATGCTATAACCAACCTAGATTTTTACATTTCCGATAAGCTTCCATAGCGGATTTAGTCTCCATCTTTTCGATAATGTTTCTGCGATGGGTATCGACCGTGTGAGAACTAATAAATAATTTTGATCCAATCACTGCACTGGTAAATCCCTCTCTGATTAAAATAAGAATTTCCTGTTCCCTCTTGGTTAAAATACAATCATTAGATAAACCTTCATTATATAAAGTATAATATCTGCTTTTACTAGGCCCGTCATACTGATAACCAAAATGTTCAAACGCGACCAGACCGGTCATATCTGTAAGCTTGCCCAGCGAATATCTTAACGTACCAGCAAGATCATAAACCAATGGCGTGGTACTCTTCATTAATATCCGATCGTCAATCGTCTTATAGAGACACTTAAAAACATCCTTCTCTGTCTGTATGCCTTGTGATTCGTCAAACGCAGTCACCAGGTTGGTCTTTACCCAATGATGCAATGCTTTATGGTTTCCATCATCAACGTGGTCATAAAGTAACATTAGATCATTTTTGTTGTGGCGATCTATTCCAATTATTTTAAAAAAATTTTCGGATAGTGGCTCTAGCAGACCTTGTTTACAGTCAATGACATATATTGCTTCGTTTGGAAAATTGTAATACTTATCCAGCAAAAAATCCATATCAAGTTCTTCCTCCAATTCTCCGTACGGCTGGTTTAAATGTAGCTTTAAAATATCCTGCTTCCAAAAATGTGATTTGCCTGATTGTTTCATTGTCTACAAATTTAGATCATTCATGGTAACTAAAAATACTCAATTATGAGTATTTTTATTTCAATCTCGTTCAATTATCTTTACCGAAAATAAAAAAACAATAAACCAAAGTTACTATGAAGAATATTCTAATTGTCGGAGCTACTGGAAACTTAGGACCCCATCTAGTAAAGGAATTTGTTAAACATGGTCATCATGTTTCTGCTTTGATGCGAACATCTTCGCTCAACGACCCAGCGAAGGCGGGAACACTTACTAATCAAGGTGTGAAACTGGTTGAAGGAGATTTAAGCAATTTGGGTAGCCTGGAAGATGCCTGCAGAGGACAGGAAGTGGTGATATCCTGTGCTGGTGGTGATCAGATTATGAACCAGGCAAATCTGGCGCAAGCTGCTGCGAAAGCAGGTGTAGTAAGATTTATTCCCAGTGAATTTGGAGTGGATCCTTATATTGCTGAAAAGGGATCTTGTGACCTATTCGATGCCAAAGCGGCCGTGCAAGCACAAATCAAAGAGACAGGTATTGGATTTACACCGATCTATACAAATGGTTTTATGGAATTTTGGGCTACCGGATTGGGACAATTGGGATCAGCCAGCCCTCCGGATCGGGTACAGGTGTTTGGAGAAGGAAATACAACCGCATTTATGACCTCACTAGGCGACATTGCCAGATATACGCATGCCATTATCAATGACCCCAGCACGATAAATCAAGAAGTACTTATTGCTACTACTAAATCGAGTCAAAATGAATTGATCAATCTGTGGCAAGAGATCAGTGGTAAATCCGTTGAAAAAGAACCTGTT
>JAHEJC010000569.1 GCA_024639065.1 Lewinellaceae bacterium
CACTTTTATTTATGATTAACGAAGCTCACAAACGTTCGATGGAGTTTCACGCCTGGCTCAATCCTTACCGGGCCCTTAATCATGCTGATCTAAGCATCGTTTCACAAAACCATCCATTAAAACAACATCCTGAGTGGTTTGTAGAATATGGAGGAAAATATTATTTCAATCCAGGAATACCAGCGTCCAAATATCATATCCTCAAGGTGATTCGCAATCTATTAAATCGATACGACCTGGATGCTTTACATTTTGACGATTATTTTTATCCCTACAAAATAGCTGGTGAAGATTTTCCCGATGTGGGCACATTCATGACCTATAATACTAGTTTCACCAACATTGAAGATTGGAGAAGGAATAATGTGTCTCAGCTAATATTTGAAATACATCAATTAATACAAGAGGAAAGGCCTCAGGTGCAATTGGGTATTTCACCCTTTAGTGTGTGGAGGAATTTTGAGAAAGATCCACTGCGCGGCTCGCCTACCAAAGCTGGACAAACCTGTTATGATGATTTGTATGCGGATATTCTGTTGTGGTTGGAAAAAGGTTGGATTGATTATATAGCACCTCAGTTATATTTCCCAATTGGCTTTGATTTAATTGATCCGGAAATCATGATGCGTTGGTGGGCGGAACGAGCGCATGGTAAAAATGTGTATATTGGGAAAGGGCTTTATCGAGTGGGTAATAGTGATCGGGCAGGTTGGAAAGACCCACATCAATTACCCGATCAGATTATCATGGCCAGAAATTTGGACCAGGTGCAGGGCAGTATATTCTTTAGTGCAAAATGGTTTTACAAGAATCCACTCAATGTAATTGACTATATTGAGTCCAGCTTGTACAAGACGCCCGCCTTGTTGCCAGCTGTAAGGAATTCTAATTTAAAAATCCCCTCCAGTCCGGAAATAAATAAAGCAAAAAGAAAACGAAAATATACTAAGATAAATTGGTCGTCTGGAGACAATACGTCAGATGCCTACTACTACGTGGTCTATCGCTTCAGCGGTAAGTCCAGAGGTGATTTGAATGATAGCAGGACCATACAATATTTAACTTCCTTTAAGCCGACAAAACTAGAATTCATTGATCGAAAAAGTCGACGTGGGAATTACTATACCTATGTAGTTTCTCCAGTGAATCGTGATCATATCGAAGGAGTACCTTCTGACCCAATTACCCTAAAGTCTCGATAATCCAGTCCAGGGATCTTTCAATTAAGACATCAACAGAATTGAGGGGATTTGAACTAAATTGCTTGTTTGCCCGATTAGCCAATATCACGTTTAAAGACATGGCTTTGTGACCCATTAAAGATGCTAATCCGTAAAGGGCTGCAGTCTCCATTTCAAAATTAGTAATCTTCAAGTTTTGATAGCCAAAGGAGCTTAATAATGATAAATCCAACGCACTTTCCAATCTTAAGTTCCTGCCTTGTGGTCCATAAAACCCGGTATTGGTGCAGGTCATGCCTTGTACGAAATCATTGGGTAATGTGCTTAACCAGGGTTTATAGGCAATGGTTGCATAAGCAGGTATAGGCGGGGCAATCTCCTCATTAAATTTTTTGGTTAGCAGGGATTCAAAAACGAGTTCACCCTTGTAAAAATGCAATAATCCATCCATTCCAATTCCGTACACACTAGCTACAATCGTATCCAGCGGTATATCCGGTTGAATAGAGCCTGAAGTTCCGATACGTACGAACGATAGAACCGTCTTTTCTTCTTTTTCCATACGTGTTTTGAAATCAATGTTGGCCAATGCATCTATTTCATTCATGACGATATCAACATTGTCAGTACCAATTCCGGTTGAAATAACCGTAATCCGGCAATTCCGAAAGTAGCCAGTTTCCGTAAAAAATTCTCTTTTATGAACTTTTACTTCAATTGAATCAAAATGTTTAGTAATAGCTCCGACCCGGTTAGGGTCGCCAACGGTAATGATGATATTAGCTATTTGTTCTGGCTGTAAATCCAAATGATAAATCCTTCCTTGGTCATTCAAGATCAATTCGTCTGCAGGGATAAACTTTTTCAATTTGTAAGTGTATTTTAATTAGGTTTACTTTTGATTTGTGAAGCTATTAAAATTTAAAGAAATATGGGTAAAGTATGGCACCTCTCCAATTGTAATACTTGTCAACGAATTATCGACGAGCTAGGAATAAGAGAAACTTTCGAGTTACAAAACATTAAGGAAAAAAATGTGAGTGAGACAGATTTGACTGACATGGCCAAGCAAGCGGGTTCCTTTGAAGCACTTTTTAGCAGGAGAGCTAGGAAATTTAGATCCATGGGATTAAATAATGTGACCTTGACCGAAGATGATTATAAACGACTCATTTTAGAAGAATACACCTTTCTAAAAAGACCAGTAATTAGAGTTGATAATCATTATTTCATTGGAAACACCAAGAAGGTTGTAGCCGCAGCCAAGGAAGCATTAACCAGGTGAAAGTTCTTATTGCTCCGGATAAATTTAAGGATTCACTGAGTGCCAAGGAAGTTTGCAAAGCTATAGAGGCCGGTATACGTAGGTTTAAAAGTGGAATAGAGACAATTCCTTTTCCATTAGCCGATGGAGGAGAGGGGTCTCTTTCTGTCCTAGCTAGCTATTTGCCCTTAAAAAAAATCAATCTTCAAGTTGGTAATCCGTTGGGCAGGCCAATTGAGGCTGTCTATTGGATTTCAGGCGAAACCGCTTATATTGAATTGGCTCAAGCTTCTGGCCTGGAATTGCTTCCGCCAAAAGAGAGAAACCCATTACACACGACCAGTTTTGGAACCGGCGAATTGATCAGGCACGCCATCCAAAGTGGTTCTCAAAAAATTTGTTTGTTCATTGGAGGTAGCTCAACCAATGATGGTGGAATGGGCATTGCTCAAGCTTTGGGCTTTCGATTTTATGATAGTGACGCAAACCTCCTTGACCCAGTAGGGGCATCGTTGTTAAAGGTTAATAATATAACAGACTCGGGAAAGGTGGATAGAGAAAACATTCAATTTACCATCTTAAGTGACGTCCAGAATCTATTTTGTGGTCCTGAAGGGGCGGCCTTTGTTTATGCACCCCAGAAAGGTGCTTCACCGACTGAAGTTAGGATCCTGGATAAAGGGTTGAAACACTTTGCTGAACGATTGAATGCCTATAGTGGGCATTTTATCAACGAACTTCCCGGATCGGGGGCTGCCGGTGGCATTGGTGGGGG
>JAHEJC010000570.1 GCA_024639065.1 Lewinellaceae bacterium
CGACCAAAACTTTTTGGTGGTTGGACCTTGGCGTCATGGTGGATGGGCTCAAGATGATGGCGATCAACTAGGTGCTATTCGTTTTGAGAATAAAACTGGCGAATATTTCAGAAAGGAAATTCAAGCCAGATGGTTCGCTTATCATTTAAAGGGGAAAGGGGATTGGAGTATTGATGAAGCCATTACTTTTCGAACTGGATCCAATCAATGGGTTTCGACCAATAGCTGGCCTCCCCAAGAAGATGTGGTGAATAAGGAATTGTATTTCCACCAAAATAAGACGCTCGAATTTAACCCGCCCCAAAAAGGAACCAAGACCTATGAGGAATATATTTCAGATCCAGATAATCCGGTTCCCTATTCCAAAAGACCTATTCAAGGATTTTGGCAGCACCAAAGTTCAAAAGCTTTATGGAAAGTAGAGGATCAACGATTTGTAGATGGACGGCCAGATGTTCTTTCTTTGGAAACGGAACCCCTTGCCGGGGACATTACCATATCAGGGAAATTAATTGCTAATTTATACGCATCCACATCAGGAACAGATTGTGACTGGGTCGTAAAAATAATTGATGTTTATCCTGAAGATCTGGTTGATTTATCAGGTTATCAATTGATGATAGCAGATGAAGTGATCCGGGCTAAATTTAGAAATGGTTTTCATGCACCCAAAATAGTGCCATCTAATCAGGTGGTTCATTATACCATTGACTTGAATAGCCGTAATCACACCTTTAAAAAAGGTCATAAAATAATGGTTCAGATTCAAAGCACCTGGTTTCCTCTAATTGATCGAAACCCGCAGAAGTTTATAAACATACCGTCTGCTTCTGACCAAGATTATCAAAAAGCCATTCAGCGTGTGTATCGTTCCGAAGAGTATCCATCCCATATAGTGCTTCCGGTGATTACTCAATAGAAAATATGTTTATAGTTCTTGTGCTAGATAATCTAGTCAGACTTCCCTCGTTTAATTGAGATATAATGTGCTTAAATGAAACTTCTCATCACTATTTTTCTACAGGCTTATTTTGTTCTTTCTATCTCCGGCCAGCATATCAGTGTAGGTACCGGCGGTGATTATGCTACGCTGGAGGATGCTCAATCAGACATGGATCCAGGTGACACTATTTTTATTTTGGACGGTACGTATAGCAATGATCCGCAATTTCTCACCATTGAGGGCACAGCTTCCGATCCCATAGTTATCCAGTCATTAAATAAGCATGGCGCTATATTTCAGGGAGGATCTGAAGCCATACACTTGACCAACTGCTCTTATGTTCAAATTATTGGTTTGGTGATAGAACAACAGACTGGTAATGGTATGAACATTGATGACGGAGGTGACTATAACACACCAGCACACCACATAACCATTAAAGATTGCCTATTCAGAGATATGAATGCTGCGGGAAATAATGATTTATTAAAATTGTCAGGTCTAGATGATTTCATTATCGAAGGATGTGAATTTTTGAATGGAGGAGGTGGCGGTAGTGGGATTGATATGGTAGGGTGTCATCAGGGAATCATTCAA
This sequence comes from Lewinellaceae bacterium, assembly GCA_024639065.1. Classification (GTDB taxonomy): domain Bacteria; phylum Bacteroidota; class Bacteroidia; order Chitinophagales; family Saprospiraceae; genus JAHEJC01. The sequence goes on from JAHEJC010000570.1 coordinate 1,541, forward strand.
GACAATATATTTGATGATGCTGGAACTTCCGGAATACAAGCTAAAGGTGGTACTCAATTCATCCTCATGCGTCGTAACATTTTTAAAGATATTGATCAGCGAGCAATTAATTTGGGAGGTAGTACGGGCTTGCAGTTTTTTAGACCACCGCTGCCCGATCCAATCGTAAATGCCTTCGAAGCCGCTGATCTGCAAGTATTTAGTAATATTTTTATTCGTTCCTGGTCACCTATCGCCTATGTAGGATGCGTTAGAGTAAAAGTATATAACAATACCATCTATGATCCAGAAAATTGGGTGATCCGCATCCTTCAGGAAACTACGGTGAATGGCTTTTTAACTTGTGCAGACAACGAATTTAGAAATAATATTGTGTATTTAACTCAAGATTTGACAGAAGTGAATATCGGCCCAAATACGAATGCAGGTTCTTTCATCTTTACGAATAATTTATGGTTTAATCTAGCACAGAGCACCTGGCCGTTGGTCCTTCCGGTCGTTGATTCAAATCAATTAATCGGTGATCCACTCTTCACAAATAGCACTCTTGAAGATTTTACAATTCCTACAAATAGTCCTTGTGTAAATAAAGGCGTAGTGCGACCTGACCCTCAAACGGATTTTCTTCAAAACTTTTATGCGAATCCACCTTCTATCGGAGCCTTCGAAGGTAGTAATATCACTACTGCTACCCCCTATATTATTGAAAGCGAATGTATATCTATGTATCCTAATCCTTCTGCGAATCGTATAAAAGTAGAGGGAGACTTTTCGGATGCGGAAATTCTTATAGTGAATAGTGCAGGAACTATTATTCAAGATTATTCGAGTGCCTCTTCTCCACTAGTAATAGATTTGGATGCTCTACCCTCAGGAATCTATTTTATTAGCATTACCAGTAATACTTATCCCAATATGCAAGTGACAAGAATGTTGTTAAAAGAAAATTAGAATCAATTTATCTTTTCTTAATGCGTTTGGAGCTATTGAATAAAACCAGTTTGTTCTGAATCTCTCATTTTTATTCTCATTAGCTGAGCCATAAGATCTGCTTTTTGCTTCATTAAATCCGCCGTTTCACCAGCAAATAGTTCGTCGATTGAATGCTGAAATATTTTTAACCATCGGTCGAAATGCTGTTTAGTTAATTTTATTTTCTTATTGACCAAGATGTGTTTCAACATGACATTATTCTTATAGACAGCAGAAAAGAACAGAATGGAATCCCAGAAATCTACTGTAATGGGTATATGCTTGTCCAGATCTAAAGGGAAAATTTTTAGAAATATGGGACCAAGCAGATCATCTTTATAAGCAAAAACATAAAATAACTCAATAATTTTTCTGATGTCTTCAGATGAGGATATGTCCGGTTTTGATTTCATTAATTGCAAAGTACTAAAAAGTTTATTGAAGCGTCAAAAGGACTTTTACACCGAAAGTTTTTATAAAACGGTCGACGCTATTTAGGCTCTACATTTCTTTACTTTTGCTCCCTACTTATTATTCTCTACTATAAAAAACAGGGCCGCCTACCTTTGTAAACGAGCCCTGTTGACCGTATTGCATCTATGGATCAATGAAGAGGGATATTATATCCTATACTCAGACCAAAGCCTTGATTCCTTACTCGAACATCAACAATCGGGTCTGATAATATATCGGTAAAAGCGT
>JAHEJC010000571.1 GCA_024639065.1 Lewinellaceae bacterium
CCAGATATTTCGAAATAAAATAGATTGCGGTATAAAAGATAGTGACGAGTAATATCTCCCATTTAATTTTGTTAAACCAATACTTAATAGGAATTTTTCTTTCGAGTATCATAGTAAATGTATGTATGTGAATAAAATGATTAAAGCAATTGACCCAAGATCAGGATAATATGTGAAAAACGTACAATATTTTTTTTCAAATCTACAAACCATTAATTATTTAATTATATATGTAAAAATCTGATATTCAGCAAATAGGTTGAAAAAAAAGCGGGAACTTTGGTAATAGATCCACTTTGCGTAAAAGATTCGATTCCCTTGGAAGGAATTTCCTACCTACAATCTGGAATGCAAAAATTTCCTAAATATTAAAGACCAGCCAGGGCGAATGTTTTCGAGATTTAATAAGAGTGAATTGAGAAATTATATATTGGTCTATCTCAATTGACCTATTACAATTATTTACTCAGTCATTTAAGTAGCCAAGGGCAATCCCTGAATACCCAGATCAATTTTTGTCACATGCCAACGTCCAAGATTGGCGGTGAATAATTGATCAGCATCTTTTCCTCCGAAAGCAATATTAGTTGGGTTCGATAAGGTGTGGGCTTCCCAATCATCAATCAATAAGGTGATCGTTTGCTCCGAGGATACTTTATAAATTGCATTTGGGGTATAACAAGAAACGTATAGATTCGCATGCACATCGAAGGCTATACCATCCGGCACCGTCTGGGGAAGTGTGCAATAAACAGATCGATTGCCTGCTGAGCCATCTGGTTGAATAGCGATCCGCTCGACCCCTGGAAGCCATGAACAGACTACATAGAGATGTGAGCCACCAGGTCCCATGGCCATTCCATTTGCAAAATTAAAAGGTCCTTCATGCCAGATAGATCCATTCCCGGAAGGGTCAAACTTTAGGATCTTACCAGTTACTTGACGGAAGGCGCCACTCTCGCTCACATATAAATTGCCGGTTGGGTCGAAGACAGCATAGTTAGGGATATTAAATGAATGATTTTCAGCGCCATCAGCAAATTTTGAGATTTCCCTGGAAGTAAGCGCAAGTTTCCAAATACACTTATTGGATAGATCACATATGGCCAACCATTCTGCTCGAGGACTAAAGGCAATACCCAATATAAAACCGTTTTCGATCTTCACAACTTGGTCCATGGAATTTCCATCGGCTGTGATTCGATATATCTGTCCTGCCTCTCCCCCTGCCCAAATTGAACCATCAGGATGGACAGCAATACATTCAGGGTGATCTAATCCATCAAAAAAGATGGTTGCTTTTGTGATAAGATTTTTCATATTATATTTCGTTTATCCAGTGGTATTCATCGGTATAAGCAGTAGCTAGCAATTTAGTCTCAATAGTATCTTTTGCTGGAAGTCGCAACCATTCTTTTTTCGCAATTGCCTCTTCTGGCTTGTCCGTCCATGCAGAGGACCAGGGTTCCAATGCCACCGTATAACAATTACCCCACCAGGGAAATCCTTGGGTTGCATTTCGCTCTTGCCAATACCAGATATATTTAAAAATTTCAGGATCCCACTGCAAGGCAAATCCAACATTTTTACGTTTGTTTTTGATCGCATAAAATGCTTCAGGATCAAATCCATACAGGTAGGCCAGGTCACTCGATGGTTCGACTTTTTGAGAAGGAACCCTACTGGCATCATCAATCTCTCCATCCAGGCGGAGCGCATTAGGCCAGGGTGTTGTTTGGCCCGGCTTAAACCTTCGATGTGCTGGCATTTGAACTTCGGTCCTCATCTTTTTTGCATTGGTTTCTATAGATACGCCTTCTCGCAAGAAAGGAAGCCCAAAGGCAATGTGGTGACCCCACATTAGTTCCAGGTCGGTTGAAGCGAGATTAGTCAATCTTTCATCGATGCATAAAGTCTTTGAATCAGCAGAAAGGGTTAAGGTCTTCTCAATCTTAACCGGAATCCTCACGGGACAGGTCCAAACTTTAAGACAAACTTCTTGGGGCTCATTTTTAAGAATTGAGTATTTCCAGGGGATCATCGATATTTCTCCATGTTGACCTAGTGAAGCTCCCCGGTAATTGAATGGTGCACTGTTCGGTAATATTTCCTGCCAGCCACCATAATAATGATCTTCAAACTGGTTGGGTGTATTACGCATTTGAGAAAAGTCAGTGCTTAAATTTCGGAGGCGGCCCGGAAGGTTTAACAGAAAATTTAAATTATGCGGTTTATAATTAAACTCAAAGATGTCGGAGCCCCGGTCTACCAGAATCCCTATTTTTAAATATTTGTTTTCTATCCATACGACTCGCATGCCCTTATAAGACCAATCATCATTGATGGTACATATTCCTGGTTTTGCTATTTTTTTTGATTTCATAACTCTGTTTCAAATGTCCAATGCCTGCATGGCACCTTTCATATAACCTAAAGCAAAGGACATGCCGGCGTGCCAGGGCGCATTACAACTCATCTCCGGCGTATGGTCAGGAATGATCACCCCAGCATAATTATTCTTTTTCAAGATTTGCAGTACCTTGACCATATCTAAATCGCCTTCATCAACAAAAGCTTCCCGGTAGTGAGGAACCTTTCCAATTACGTTTCTAAAATGAATGTAAGCCACCTTGTCTTGAAGTGTATATTGATCCAGAAAATGGTAGACATCTCCATGTTTCATTTCTTGAAGTGTACCTAAACATAATTCGAAATTATTATACGAGTTATTGGATAAAGTCAGCAGTTCTTCATAATCAGAAATACTATGAAAAAGGCGCGCGGTCCTTCTCATGCTTGGTATGGGCGGATCGTCTGGATGAGCTGCTAGCTTTACGCCACACTCTTCGGCTATAGGCAACATATTGTCCAGAAAATATTTTAAACGTTCCCAGATTTCACTCCTTGAAACGCTGGGAACATGAGCAATTGAGGCAGATTGGTTATAGACCATATTCCAGACCATTCCGTTTGGTATGGGTTGGTTAATATTGATAAGCGAGGCATCAAATTCTATGGATTTGGCTTTACCCCTTCCGGTGGACTTGCTAGTCCATCCCCATACTCCGGCCAAACTGAAATAATAGCCTAAAATTGGAATACCTACTTTTCCAATAGCTTGTATCGTCCTCTTTAAATTTTCAAGTTGCTTTTCCTTTTTAGGGCCGTCAAGTAATACATCGTACCAATGCGCTGGATCAAAATTTT
>JAHEJC010000572.1 GCA_024639065.1 Lewinellaceae bacterium
GCCACTTATCAGCGTGTAGGCAAACTGGTAAAAGCGGAAGGTATGGAATTTCATGCCTGGATACCTACGATGGTTCAATCCAAGAAGCCTCAACTTGATTCCGCCTGGTATGGAGTCAATGGCAAAGGGGAGAACGCACTGATCAAACCGGCTTATGTGGATTACTACAAATTTTTATGTCCCAGTTATGAAGGGGTTTATAATTTTTTAGCGGATATGTACACAGCAGTTGCAGAAGTTGATGAGATCGATGGAATTCATCTGGATTACATCCGTTTTCCGGATGTTATTTTAGCTAGGGGTCTTTGGGACAAATATGGGTTGGTAATGGATCGCGAATACCCTGAATATGATTATTGCTACTGCGATAAATGTGTAGCTGATTTCAAATCCCAATCCGGAATAGATATTAAAACAATAGAAGATGCTTCTCAGGTGGAAGCGTGGAAACAATTCCGGTATGACTTAATCACCAATCTTGTAAATAGACTTTCAATACAAATCCGTACAACAGGAAAAGATATTACGGCTGCCGTTTTTCCAGGTCCAAATTCCATAGCTAAAAAAATTGTGCGACAGGAATGGGATAAATGGAATCTAGATGCTTTTTATCCAATGAACTACAATGATTTTTACCTGGAGAGTCCGGAATGGGTAGGGGAGGTAACTAAAGAGGGCGTAGAAGCTATTAATGCTAGGGTGCCTCTTTACAGCGGATTATTTATCTGCCCTAATCCAGAGAAAAAGGGTGACGAGAAGGATCCGGAAAATCATGGACTCTTGCCAGGAGAAATTGAAGCTGCTATTCAGGCATCTATGCAGAATGGCGCTACTGGCATCTGCTTGTTTACACCGGGCCGTATGACCGATTCGCACTGGGAGGCATTTGATAAGGCAATCTATCGTGATTATGCAGCTAAATGATTAATGGTTATTGATCAATTTAGTTATGAAAATAGAAATTAGAAATTCTTCAATAACCGATATTAAATTACTTCGCAATCAATTCTTGAATGAGAGCCAGTTTCAGATTCGGTACGAGGCATGTCATGTCAGGGGATGGGCTGATGAATATTTAATATCAATTGACGGCATGGATATAGGCTACGCTTCGGTGAAAGGATTGAAGGAGCTGAGTGATCGAGATACAGTATTTGAATATTTTATTTTACCAGCATTTCGGGAAAAATCCAATTTGATTTTTGAGCAGGTTTTAGAAAAGACCAAATCTACTTACCTGGAATGCCAGACTAATGACTTTTTGATGACCTCTATGTTGTACGAATTTGGCGTAGAAATTCGCTCGGAGGTAATGTTATTTAAGGATGAGCATGAAACAAGTATTGAAAATCCAGACATGCTTTTTCGTAAAAAGAAACCATCCGATGATTTATCTTGGAAGCATCCTGGCGAGGCTGGTCAATATATTTTAGAGAAGAACGAAATGATAGTAGCCGATGGTGGTTTTCTTACCCATTATAATGAGCCCTTTGCGGATCTATACATGGAAGTTAGACCGGATCAAAGGGGCCAAGGCTTAGCGGGTTATATACTACAAGAGATCAAAAAAGAATGCTATAAAGCAGAGAGAGTGCCAGCAGCCCGGTGTAACATTTCTAATCATGCTTCTCGTGGGGCCTTGCTCAAAGCAGGTATGAGGGTTTGTGGATATATGCTTGAAGGAAAGGTGCGGTAGTATTTTGTAATTTTTAGAAGATATTGAATGTTTTGACGTTTATTTACAGTGAAATAGATGATAACAGCATTCAGCTTTACTTTCTTCAATATTAAAATTATTATTACAATTATTCTTTTAGCCTCTCAATTTGGGCTGCTCAGCCAGGTGAAATTCCTCACGCTACCTGGTTCCCAATGGCATGAACCCAGTGCCTGGTCCCCCATGGGAGTACCAACGGCCAACGATTCCGTACTGATCAATGGGCCAACCTTTGTTATGTCGGATTCCGCGGCATATGCCCGATACGTATTTGTCGGTCCCATTGGCTCCCTTGAGATACAAAGGGATATTCCAACGAATACACCAGGCAGGCTATTCATAGCAAATTCCCCTAAAACAGGTCTGGAAAATGAAGGTAGTGTGAGCAATGGTGGCCGTATAGACATTGACAATTCAGGTACCACTGGCTTGTTAAACAACGGTACCTTTGAGATCCTCTCAAAAGCTAGACTCAATATCGATTCTTGTCTTTTCGACGGCATTTTGTCGGGCTCCAATGCACCAGCGCTACTCGACAATTATGGTACGATTAATATTAGTCGCGCATCCAAAAATGGATTGACAAATAGCGACAGCCTACATAATCATGTTGGAGCAGTGATCATGATCTCAAACCTCAGTGGAGATCATGGAATTCTGAATGGAGAGACCCATACGATCATAAATCAAGGAAAAATAATTCTTGATAATATCCATAAAAACGGTATTTTCAATGCAGGCACTTTTATTAATGAGGACACTATAGTCATTACCAATATAAGTTTAGTGGGATTTCAAAACAGCCACGGCTTTATTGTTCATGCTTTTCTGAGTAATCAATCCGAAGGATATATCAGCATATCAGCGGCAGGATCTGCCTTGGTTAACGGGTTCTTTACTTATCAAGGTATTATTGAAAATCTTGGTCAGATTTATTTGGATGGATCTGTCGATAATGGAATCGTGAATCATAGTATGCTTTCAATACCAAGTGGAGGATTAATCTCCATAACCAATACGACGGGTGTTCCGTTTGACAGCAATGCTGGAAGTGTGCTAGACTGTGATGGTCAGCTTGATGTGAACAATTAAGAGACTCCCAAATACTCTTTACCTGAAAGACGAGTTAGGGCAAAGAAAACATCTTGCTGAAGAAGCAGCTAAATGCTGCTATTTTTGCTTTAGGCAAATGTGATTTATAACTATCATTGTGGAAAACCTATTGAATCTTTGGCATCTAAGATAATTGTTCCTTACAATAGCGTTTTTGCTATTAGAACATTACACATTTATTGCTTCTTATAATTGATAATCAAACAAAATCCTTTAAGCAAATTTATCAATCGCCTGCACTACCCGTTGACCATCCATAGCCGCTGACAATATTCCACCTGCATAACCGGCACCCTCTCCACAAGGATAGAGATTTTTGATATCAACGTGTGCACAGGAAACGTTATTTCGGGGTATTCTGATTGGC
>JAHEJC010000184.1 GCA_024639065.1 Lewinellaceae bacterium
AGGAATTCACAAAGTCTGTCAATACCTTTATCAGTAATTTGTAACCTGGTAAAAGGATGCTTAGTCAAGTTATACTTCCTGTATTCATGCTTATAAGGATCTACTTTACCATTTGGAGCATTTATTAATGCACCGGGTATCTCTCTAAGTAAGTTAATACCAATATCCATTTTGAGTGCTGTGTAGCCTTTATCAATGCGTGCTTGCATTCTTTTAGCATATTCGAGGGGGTCGGTTGAGATGGTGGTGTCGCAATATACTCTTACCTGGTCACGATACTTACCGCCTAACATTTGATATACCGGAACGCCATAAGCTTTTCCCGCAAGATCCCATAGTGCCATTTCCACTCCGGAAACACCACCACCTTGTCGGGCATGATGACCAAATTGACTAATTATTTTAAAAAGCCTTTCCACATTACAAGGATTCTCTCCAAGCAACCTGGATTTCAAGAAAAGAGCATACTCTTTAGCTGCACCATCGCGAACATCTCCATGTCCAATAATTCCTTGGTTGGTATAGATACGCACTATTGGCGTTCGGAAAACAACCCCGCTGATCTCAGCAATCCGCATATCGGTTATTTTCAGATCCGTGGGGTTGGAATAACGATTCACTTTTTGAGTGCTGTATTCCAATTGTTCTTCAACCGGGGCCATTGACATCGTTGCCAAGCTAAGGCCGCCTAATCCAAGTGTTTGCAAAAAATTACGTCTAGGAGAATGGTTTTCCTGTTTCTTCATGACTAAGTAGATTTGGTTTTGGTATTTAACGAATCTCCTAATTTAATATCCTTGAACCAATTATTTGAAAAAATTAACTTTACAAATTATCAAAGACAAAAAAGTACCATCGGTAATCAAATGATCAGCAAATGAAATTCGATTATGATTACATTATTATTGGAAGCGGATTTGGGGGTTCGGTGAGTGCATTAAGACTTGCTGAAAAGGGGTATAAAGTGCTCGTTGTAGAGCAAGGAAAATGGTTTACTGAAAACGATTTCCCCAAGACCAATTGGAATTTAAAAAAATGGTTGTGGGTGCCCTTTTTACGGTTTTATGGTATTATGAAGATGAGCATTTTTAGGCACATCGTTATCGTTTCCGGAACGGGTGTTGGAGGTGGATCATTAGTATATGCTAATACATTGCCCATTCCAAAATCTAGATTTTTCAAAACGGGCAGTTGGAGTGAACTAGCCAATTGGGAAAAGGAACTCAAACCATTTTATGAAAAAGCCAGGATGATGTTAGGCGCTACGAAAAATCCCAAACTATTTGATGGTGACAAAAAGTTAAAAGAATTGGCACAAGTCATGAATATCAGCCATAAATTCCAGCATACAGACGTGGCGGTTTATTTTGGCAAACCAGGTATCAATGTGGCCGATCCTTATTTTGGTGGTGAAGGTCCAGAGCGAGCTGGTTGCAATTTTTGTGGTGCATGTATGACCGGGTGCAGGTATGGTGCAAAAAATACGTTGGACAAAAACTACCTATTTTTAGCCCAGCGCCATGGGGCGAAAGTCCTGGCGGAGCAAGCAGTCTACAGGGTCTTTCCGCTTGATGGTCAATCAGGTGCTACCGGGTACCAGGTAATGACTAAATCAAGTACAAAACTTATTAAGACCCGACGCGCGTTTACATCAAGAGGTGTCATTTTTTCCGGAGGTGTGCTCGGAACTGTCAAATTGTTATTAAAACTAAAATCAAAATTCTTACCCAGACTTTCAAATAAATTGGGTGACCAGATCAGAACGAATAATGAAACGCTAATAAGCGTTTCGACGTTGGATAAAAATCTGGATATGTCCAAAGGCATTGCCATTGGAAGTATTTTGCATACCGATGAAAACAGTCATTTAGAAATTGTCCGATATGCGGCAGGATCGAATTTTTGGAAGTTATTTCATTTACCATATACAACAGGAAAAAGTGCATTGGTCCGGATATTTAAAATGATTCATAAATTTTTTAAATCGCCCTTTAAGTATTCAAAAATCTATTTTATAGATAGTTGGTCAAAGCGTACCAATGTTTTGTTATTTATGCAGACGGTTGATAGCACCTTAAAATTTAAGCGCAATATCTTCGGCCGAATGAAATCTTCCGTAAGCACCGGGAAAAAACCTACTCCGGATATTCCCGAATCAATAAATTTAACCCAAAAATTCAGTCAAATTGTCAATGGGAAGCCCTCTTCATTTGCATTAGAATCATTGGCTGGCATACCTTCTACTGCGCACATTTTAGGAGGGGCTGTAATGGGCCTGGACGAAACGAAAGGGGTTATCAATAAAAACAATGAAGTATTTGGGTATGAAAATATGCTGATTATTGATGGTTCCATGATCTCTGCAAATCCTGGTGTAAATCCAGCATTAACTATAACCGCCATCGCAGAAAGAGCCATTGATCAAATTGCACCTAATAAATAGAGCCTCGTGAATCACTTCATCAAGCAGACGTTAGAGTATGTCTAAAATGAAGATCGGTTTCTCCTTAAAGTTCATTGACGCATCACTCGTAAAGGCTAAAAACCGGTTCAGAAACATTTAATGCAGAATACAAACTATACTCAAAAGCTAATTTAGAATCGATATTTATTAGCGAATTTCCGATCCAAAATGAAATAATGATAATGTGCTTTTCTGTAGACTAATTCTTAATAATCCTTGCAAGCAAGCTTAATGTAATTTCCATATCTATAACAAATTCAAGCCTTTATCAATAACCTGGGTGAATTGCTTATTCAATAGAAAATCAATATTTAGGGATTCGAATTATGTTCATTCCAACCCTACCTTTAATTTTATATGGCATTAAATTACTATCCCTGCGATATAAAGCGTTGTTTTCGAGGATTAATACACTTTACTTTAGGGAAAGAAATTCGTATCTTAGTAGCTTATCCAAGTATCAGTAAACATTAAGAAATTTCCATGAAAAAAGATATGAAAAAACTTGCATCCGGTAAGTCCAAAAAGAGCATTAGCCGCCGTGGATTTATTAGAGGTGCTGGATTAACTACTGCGGGTACCGTTGTGCTCAATAGTGGCGTATTAGCTTTTGAGCATAAAGAATCCTATCCCAAAGGAGACCTTATAGCCGAAGGGGCTGTAGAAATTAAGATGAAAGTAAATGGTCTTTCTCGCACCTTAAGTGTGGAGCCAAGAACAACACTAGCTGATGCATTACGTGATCAACTGGATATGACAGGAACCAAGATTGTTTGTGATCGTGGGTCCTGCTCTGCTTGCACGGTGTACCTGGATGGAAAACCAATCAATTCATGTATGACCATGGCATTGGATGTAGGCCAACAGGAAGTCACGACGATTGAAGGAATTTCATCTGGGGAGAAATTGCATCCGGTTCAAGAAGCATTTATTGAACATGATGCCACGCAATGTGGTTATTGCACCCCTGGAATGGTCATGTCTTGCGTGCATTTACTTAAACATAACTCAAATCCCACATTAGACGATGTGAAACACGCCACTCGCGGTAATCTTTGTCGATGTGGCACCTATCCTCATGTATTTAAAGCTACATTATCAGCAGCAGAAAAAATGAAATAAGATGGAAAAAAGAAAAGAAATATTTCCATTCGGCATACCCGGTCATAATTTAAGTGAGATCGAACGGGAAATACCAAATGATGAGCCTCCTGCATGGCCAGTAAATGATCAACTCAAAGAAGTAGGAAAAAGAGTAAATAGAATAGATGCCCGAGCGAAGGTAACCGGGGAAGCAAAGTATACATCCGACATGAAATTGTCCGGTATGTTGTATGCCAAATTCTTGCGGTCGAATATACCTCATGGAAGCATCACCTCAATCGATACAAGTGAGGCTGAAAAAGTACCTGGTGTTCATGGCATACATATCATTACCAAGAACAAGGAAGATGGAATGGTTGGCAATGAATATCCTGAAATAAAATATGTTGGGCAACCTATTGCGGGCGTAGCTGCTGAGAGTTTAAGCATTGCCAAGGATGCTGTTGCCATGATCAAAATAGAATATGATCCAAAATCTTTTGTAATTGATCTGGAAGAGGCGATGCTACCCGATGCACCTTTGGTATTTAAGGAGCCCATACAAAGACAAGAAGATGGTGGTGATGTGGGCGTAGTACATGATGGTAGTAAGGGACAAGGTAATCTGAGAGGTCCCACTACTAGTAGTTTTTATGGTGGTCCAAGAGGCGATCTGGAAAAGGGATTTGCTGAAGCCGATGTGATGGTTGAAAATACTTACCGAACCCAAGTGCATACCCATATGCCGCTAGAGACGCATGGAGTGGTTATTGATTGGAAACCAGAGGAAATGTTGGTTTATGCTTCTACGCAAAATACAGCTGGCGTAAGAAATGAACTAGCGAACTATTTCGAGCTTCCTAAAAGTCAAGTTCGAGTGATTTGTGATTTTATGGGAGGTGGTTTTGGCGCAAAGCATAGTGCTGGAAGCTTTGGACCAATGGCCGCTATCTTATCCAAGAAAACGAAAAGACCGGTATGGTTGATGATCGATCGAAAAGAGGAGCACCTTGCAGAAGGCAACCGTCCCAGCTCAATTCAAACATTGAAAATCGGTGCTAAAAGGGATGGTACCTTAACGGCCATACAGCAAAAATCTCATGGAACAGCAGGAGTGGCTCTTGGTGCAGGTGTAGGACGAATCGCTCAGATTCTCTATGATTGCCCCAACTTTAAAACTGAACAATATGATGTGCTTACTCATGCCGGTCCTGGAGCTGCTTGGAGAGCGCCCGGAAACGTACAAGGTGCGTTTGGTGTCGAGCAGGCCATTGATGAATTAGCTGAAAAATTAAAAATGGATCCGCTAGCATTGAGGGATAAGATCGATAAAAGCGAAGTACGCAAAGTTGAACGGTCTAGAGGTGCTGAATTATTCGGTTGGTCTAATCGAAAACCTGCAGGATCCGCTAGTGGTATTATAAAAAAAGGAATGGGTGTGGCCCAATCGTGTTGGCCTCGGTTTGTCACGTTGAATTCTTCGATCGAAGTCAGAATTTTAAATGATGGTTCGGTTGAAGTGCGGGGTAGTGTGCAGGATATTGGTACCGGTACCAAGACCATATTAGCCCAGGTAGTTGCCGAAGAATTGGGATTGAAAACGACTGATATTACTGTGCGAATAGGTGATACCTTATTTCCAGATGGTCCTGGTTCAGGAGGAAGTGTAGTCACCCAATCGATCACGCCGCCTGCCCGGAATGCTGCTTATGAGGCTAAAATGAAATTGTTCAACCAGATTGCGACCAAATGGGAAACGGAAGCTTCTAAATTAGAGGCGGTGGATGGATTTATCATCCACAAAGATGATCGTTCTAAGAAAATTCCTTTTAAAGAAGCCTTAAGAGGCATGCGCACGAGTCAAATTAGTGTAACAGCAAGTAGGTCGAACGATTATGGTGGATTTCAACAACCATGGGGATTGGCTTATGGGGATTTAGGCTCTGTACAATTTGCTGAAGTATCTGTAAATACGAATACCGGATTTGTCAAAGTTGATCGAGTGGTTGCTGCCCATAGTTGTGGGCGTCCGTTAAACATGTCACAATTGGAAAGTCAGGTAAATGGAGGCGTAATTCAAGGAATTTCGTACGCTCTGTATGAAAATAGAGTAATGGATAAAGGTACTGGCCACTTTATGAATGCAAATGTAGATCAGTACAAAGTTCCATATTCTATGGAAATTCCTGAAATTGAGGTAATTATAGTTGAAGAATACGGGGCGCTGTCTTCTACAGATGCTTATGGTATTGGTGAGCCTGCAAATATTGCAACGGCAGTGGCCATAGCAAATGCAGTTTATAACGCCATTGGTGTTAGGATTTATGAAATTCCGATAACACCAGCAAGCATTTTAAAAGCACTAAATAAAATATACGAATAAAGCAGAAAACCATGAATAAATTTAGTTGGTATGAAGCCAAATCAGTGGAAGATGCTGTAAAGCAAGTCAATAATACGGTATCGGAAGAGTTATATCTCCCATCAGGAAAAGCCGCTATTTTTAAATCAGGTGGTATCGATGTTTTGGATCTGGTAAAAGAAGGATTGATCCAACCTAAGACCATAGTTAATGTTCGCAACATTCCTGGATTGAATAAGATCAGCTTTGATGATAATGGCCTTAGAATCGGAGCCAACGTTACCTTAGCAGAAATAGAGGGCAATGAAGCTGTTAAAACCAGGTATGCAGCACTGCATGAAGCCGTGGCTCATGCAGCCACTCCGCAACTAAGAAATATGTCTACGATAGCAGGTAATCTTGCCCAGCGAACCCGTTGTTGGTATTTTAGATCATCGGATCATCCTTGCTTTCGTAAAGGAGGAGATAAGTGTTTTGCTAAACATTCAGAGACCGGTCAAAATGAGAACCATGCGATTCTTGAAAATGACCGATGCGTAAGTGTTTATGCATCTTCTGTAGCCACAGCTTTATTGGCCTACCAGGGCTCAGTTATGATCACCAACGGTAAAATGGAATCACGACAGGTGCCATTATCAGAATTCTTTGTTGCACCGGATCAAGATGTAAGCAGGGAAAACATCCTGGAACCGAATGATTTGATCACGGAGATCAGCGTGCCCGCACCTGATATGAATACCAAAAGTTATTATTCAAAACAAGTGCAACGAGCTTCCTATGATTGGTCCATGGCTGACGTAGCTATCGTTGCCCAAATGAATGGAGATACTTGTGAGAAAATAACCATCACCTTAGGGGCTGCTGCGCCGATTCCTATCAGAGCATATGAAGCGGAGAAAATCGTTTTAAACAAAAAGATTAATGAAGAACGAGCAACGCGCGCTGCAAAAGTAGCTATGGAGAATGCCAAACCACTTTCAAAAAATAGCTACAAACTGCCTCTGTTTGAATCAATTATTAAACAAGGACTATTAGAAATTGCATAAAAATGGAAATTAAACCTATAAAGAATACTTTCTGTAAATATCTCAAAGCGAAGAGCCCATATGGAACCACAGAAGGAGGAGAAAACCCCTGGTTCTTATTAGACGAAGCCAATACCATTTGCTGGTGCATAAAGTCTGCCGGAGGTGCTGGTCCAGATGACGGACTAGTGGCCCCACGTGAATGTCTTGCCGGCAGAAGTTGTTTTGTTGCCCCAGAAAATTAGAAGAAGATTTAGCGATTAGCCTATATACTCTCCGCTGGGTATTAAATACAATCAAGTTTCTTTTGATAGTTAAATACCGTGTAGCTCTTTTCAAATTAACTATGGTGCTTGGCCTAATTTTGTAGGTACACTACTATTAATTTCTTCCCGGAATCAAGATAAGTTCTATCCTCATTTACACGATTTACAAATAGCCTTTTAAATTATTAACTTTATGATATCGTCGCATAATTAATAAAAAACGACCGAAATGAAATTAGGTGCATTTTCAATCAGTCTTAATGTCAAGGATATTAACCTGTCTAAACAATTTTATGAAAACCTTGGCTTCTCCGTATTTGCTGGGGATATAGAGAAAAATTACCTCATCATGAAAAATGAAAAATCTATAGTTGGATTATTCCAAGGAATGTTTGATAAGAACATTATAACCTTTAATCCTGGGTGGGATGATAAAGCAAATAAACTAGACTCGTTTGATGATGTGAGAGCTATTCAACAAAAGCTCAAAAGCAAAGGAGTCAAAATACAAACTGAAGCAGACGAAAATACAACAGGACCGGCCAGTCTTATACTAATTGACCCGGACGGAAATCCAATCTTACTGGATCAACACGTTTAAGCTTTTATTCTATAATAGCAGAATTGTTGTTTTTCAGATTTCCACAAATTACAGAACTCCTTCAATCGCGCCGAAGACTATTTTTAGGATTAGCATTTTTATCCATATTGATTATAAATATATTCCGTTGGAACGGTTGGGAGCCATATGCAATATGGAATAACTGGATAGAAAAACCACAGACTTATTTTTATATATTGTTACAAAATTTTAATACTTGGATGTGGGTATTGGCTTGCTTGGGATACGGGAAAATGTATTTAAATCGAGGAAGTCGATTATTAGCCTATGCCAATACGGCCGTTTACCCGTTTTATATTTTACATCAAACGGTTGTTGTAATAATTAGTTTTTATGTGGTGGGTACAAAGGACGAAGTATCCCTAAAGTTTGGGTTTTTGCTTATGGTATGTTTTATTATTATACTATTAATTTACCACCTATTTATCCGACCATACAATGCGATAAGATTTCTTTTTGGCATGAAACCAAAGTGAGAGCTAATTCAATGATATATAAAGCGATTAAATTAGAAAAGAGGCTTTACTGCTTGCAAAGCCTCTTTTGATTACCCATTTTACTAAAACTAAGATCTCACGAGAAAAAAAAGTGCTCGTGACTTTTCACGAGCAAAACGAATTTTACATTTTAAACCAAAACTTACACATCACAAATATATAACATATTATATTAAAATGCAATATATAAACTTATCTTTTTTAGTAAATTATAAATATTTATTTATTTACATATATAGACAACACTAATTCTGCTATTTATGAGTTCGATCTGTTTAAAATTATTTTTTACAAAAATGGACAAGGCGCCTTTAGGCTATGATCGAAAGCTCAGCTTGGCCCAATCACCGTGCATTTTCAAAATAAACTTTTATTAACCCTTAATGCCTTAAATTTAGTCAGGCATTCTTTCAAGCAAGCGAAGAATTTGAGGCTTTTTAAATCAAAGATTATGAGCAAATATTTTTACTTTTGTTACAGAATCGTCTTAACCATTAATTAAACAAATTGATATGATAATAGGTGTACCTATTGAGATTAAACCTAGTGAAAACAGAGTCGCTCTCACCCCGGCAGGCACTCGAGAATTAACATCCCGCGGTCATGATGTATTTGTCCAAAAATCTGCCGGCTTAGGCAGTGGGTTCAGCGATGAAAAATATATTGCTGCTGGTGCATCCATCCTTCCCACCATAGAAGATGTCTACAGCCGGTGTAAAATGATAATGAAGGTTAAAGAACCAATTCAATCTGAGTATGGAATGATTTGTGAAAACCAATTGCTTTTCACTTATTTTCATTTTGCGAGTTATCGTCCGTTAACAGAAGCGATGATCAATAGCGGATCCATTTGTCTGGCTTATGAAACGGTAGAGGATCGTCAGGGAAGACTTCCTTTGCTTATTCCCATGTCAGAAGTAGCTGGAAGAATGGCCTTGCAGCAAGGAACTAAATATCTAGAAAAACCCATGGGTGGCAAAGGTATTTTATTAGGAGGTGTTCCTGGAGTAGCACCAGGCAAAGTTATTATATTGGGAGGTGGTGTTGTAGGGACTGAAGCAGCAAAAATGGCAGCAGGTGTTGGAGCGGATGTTACGGTGCTGGATATCAATCTTGATCGACTAAGGTATTTGGATGATGTGATGCCAGCAAACGTTAAGACAATGTATTCCAATCATTATAACATCCGTGCACTAATCCGAGATGCGGATTTAATCATTGGAGCTGTACTAATTCCTGGAGCCAAGGCACCCCATTTAATTACAAAGAATATGCTAACCGAAATGGAGTCAGGGACCGTTTTAGTTGATGTGGCGGTCGATCAAGGTGGCTGCATTGAAACCTGTAAACCAACGACTCATGATGATCCTATTTTTGTCATCGACGACGTGGTTCACTATTGTGTGGCTAACATGCCGGGTGCTGTGCCTCAGACTTCTACCTATGCACTTACACATGCTACCCTGCCCTATGCGATCAAGCTCGCCAATATGGGCTGGGAAAAGGCAGTGAGATCTGACCCCAATTTTGCCAAAGGGTTGAATATTGTAAATGGCAAAGTTGTGTACAAAGGTGTAAGTGATGCGTTTGATTTGGATTATACGCCTTTGGAAGAGGTATTAGGAACAAATCAGTATTTATAATTTTTATAGTTCATCTTAAACTCAGCGAGACTTTAACTGTTATCAATCAAATTCAACAGTACTTATGGATCTAGTTAAAAAATCAGTGACGATATTTGTAATCTTTCTACTAATGCTGCTAATCGGTATTAAATTTCCCTCAACTGCTCTTTTGCTTCTCTTTACATTACTTTCATCTGTCTTAGTAATACTTCAAGTAATAATGACCCTCAAAGATAAGCCCTGAGCTTAGAGCGATTAAGCAATTCGTATTAATCTAAGCTTACTAATTATTTAATTCAACTTCAAGACCTTTGAGAAGGCAAACCTCTCTATGGTAACTAGTCAACCGTGTGTTTGAGTAATTTGTACTGAGTAAGGAGTAGGTTAGGGTGAGAAACCTGAGTATAACTTAGTCAACTAAATCAACTTAATAAACTGATTAGTAATTGGTCACCATGATCCACCGCCGCCTCCGCCGAAACCACCTCCTGAACTTCCTCCACTGAATCCTCCCCCGGAAGAACCGGATGAGGCAGGGGTACTCGTAAATACACTGGATATGTTGCGGATTTTAAAATGAGAGGAAAAATCAGCAAAGGAAGGTTGATTATATCCCCTTTGGTTATTCCCATAGTAATACCAGGAAGGCGTATGGTGATAATTAATCGCTTTAAATTTATTGATGAAAGCTTTGTCGAATCCAAAGGCTACCGCATATGGAAAAAGCTTTTCAAAATAGGCCGGATCCTCAGCCGTCAATTTTTGGATTTGATCATCAGGCAATCTTTTTAAAAATTGTTTTAATCCTTTGATTTTGTTTTGCAATCGAAATCCTGTATCTGAGCGTTTTGCAGGTAAGAAATGAATGACTATGCAACTAATACCTAGTAATATGGCCAATAGTCCACTGATTAGAAGTTTAAAATTGATCAAAATCAAGATCCCAGCAACGATCGATAGCAAACCCAATAATAAAAACGCACCTTTATGAAACCATACTTTACTTTGCTCATCAACCCATTTGTCCTGTTTGATTTCCTTCTTCAATAAACTTTGTGCTTTAGAAAAATCACTATATAATTTATTTTTAAGATCAGATATCAGGATTACCGGTCCATCTTCAAAAATTGCATTAAAAAAAACGTGCTGATAATCTGGTGCATCCGCTGGCAAAGTAGACAATTGCTCTATATAATAATCGTCATCTGCATCATCCGATAAACCTTTCATCCTTACAATGCCCTCAAGTCCCCATTGTGGAATTAATGCTAACAAATCACGGTTATGAGCAATATGATCAAAAAAAGCGCCCGCTTCGGACACGTTCAACTCTTCCGGTGGATAATATTCATCTTCAATTGCGACCCGTCTGTTTCTTCCAAATCGATTAAAAAAAAACAGTAATCCCGCCATTATACTCAGCGGAATAAATCCTAAATTATCTTGGCTAATTTTTAAATTCTGGGATGTATTGGCGATCGATCCTGCTGCCAATTTTACCGCGAGCGTGATTCCTTCATTTTCAGAAAGTGGTTTAGTTGTCCTACCTCTAAAAGTAGAGCCCATCTTGCTGATCATCGCTTTTTTAAGATCTGTACCAGCGGGTCCACTGAATAATTCATAATCGTAATTACCAATTTCAATATCATCAGGAAAATAGATATTATAATCTGCCCGATCAATAGGTACCTCCCATTCCGTTCCGATAATGTTCCAATAAAATTCGGTGTGTTCTTCCAACCAAAGAAATGCCCCGGTCACCCGGTAACTTATCCAATATTCCTTAATGCCATCCACTAGCACATCTTCCTGACCAATTCGGATGATTTTATAGCCATTTTCAGTAGTTACCTTAATTGGATTATTTTTTACCTCAATTTGATCTATTTTGATATTAATTTTTTTTCCATTTATGGAATACTTCATCGGTATTTTTCGAAAAATACCCCGGCGAGGTGAATCAAATGAAACGAG
>JAHEJC010000185.1 GCA_024639065.1 Lewinellaceae bacterium
AAGACTATGAACAAAGCAGACCTGGCCTTCAATGATCAGGAAAAGGCCATCTCTCTTAACCCTAACTTTGCTGAATCCTATTTGGAGTTGGCTTGGTTGTATTATTTGCAAAGAAAAGATCCGATGAAAGCATTTTCCTATTTAAAAATTGTGCAGAGATTGGAAAAGGGGAAGTCAAGGCAACCCTTTATCATGAGAGAATTCGGATTATTTTACCTTCAGATTGGTGATTATGAGAAGTCCGAAATACTTTATAGACAAGCTTTGGAAATTGAGCCTGGGATACAGAAGACATATGGTAGTATGTGGTGGCTTTTATGTGTTCAAGGTAGGTTTGAGGAGTCACTGACTTTGTTAGATTCAGTTTGTATAAATTTCCAAAATTCAAATTTCTGTTATAACGGAAAGGCAGATGTTTACACCTGGCTGAAGCAGTTTGACAAAGCCCTAGACTACTGGGAAAAGGTTATACAATTGGAAAAAGAACAAGAAGTGATTAACATGGCAAATAAGATCAACATAGGCTATATTTATTGGCATACAGGGAGAAAAAAAGAGGCCATGGAAATATTGAATCAACACAGGGAACATTGGGAAGCGCGGGAAGGCTGGCACAGCCGGGCTTATCATCTTGCATCGTACTATGCTGTAATAGGTGAGGGTGAAAAAGCAATGGAACTATTGAAAGAATACGAAAAATCAGGATTTAATGGTGGTAAGGAAACATTTATTATCCACTTTCCCATTTTTGAAATATTGTGGGATAATGAAGAATTTCAGGAATTGATTAAAAGGGTTGAAGCAGAGAAAGCTAAGATTAGGATCAAAATTAGCCAGATGGAGAATAACAATAGTCTGCTAAACTAGCTATGAGAAATTATTCACAGTCCCTTGGTTGAGGTAATTTATTGTGGAAATAAGTCTGTCAAATGGTTTAATCAACCTAACCATATTTGTACCCGATCTTTGTTGCCATCACCATTTTGAACTTCCTGCCTAAAAATGAGTTATTTAATTCCTTGCTCCTCAAAGAATTTCAAATATTTGGCAAGATATTCTTTCGGCGGGGTATGCCATTCTGATACTCTGCTCACTTTGGTGCGGATACAATTGTAAAAAAAATCATATAGGATATGCACTATTTTCGGATTTGGTATTAATATGTCATTACTCGTAGTCATGAAAGCGCCTCGATCACCACTCCTTTCCTCTTTGGCGATTTCGAGCATAGCGTAATACACTGGCAACCGCGCTGACTTTACATGTTGCAATTCATCAGGAGACTCGGATACGGCCTTCTCGGCACGATTAAAAAGTTGGTTATAAACCTTGATCAGGGAATCGGAAAGAAATGTTTCTTTTTCCTGAACCGGGTTTCCAAAAATCGATAGCTTTATCCCAGACTGCGCCATATTATTTTCATGTAAAAGATTTATGTATTTTTTAATCTCTTTCGCGGCTTCACCATAATATCCGGTAAGAAAATCATCCATCACCTGGTTAATATTTACGTCCGGATCCCACAAGAGTTTTGCAATCATATACGATCGTAATTCGGCAAACTCACCGCCTATTTCCCGGTTACCTTGTTCGAAAACAGCCGACACCCTGTTTTTGCGGAAAAATCGAAGATTGGGTTGGAGGGTATGTAGATTTGGAAAAGGAGAAAGCAAGTTTGAAAACTGGATAACATAATCCCATACGATAATGTTATCGGTTAATTTACCCCAGCCTTCGAGGTCACTGCTAAATGCCGTATCTCCTTGCTCAATCGTCGTATTTCTCGAACTCTCAATATTACAGAGCATAATGTTTACATTTTCCGCGGGTATCAGATCTTTTGGTGGTACCCGGGTATATTGGTAGGCAAGAGTAGAAATAATCTTATCGGGAAATCTGGCTGCCACTTTATTAATAAAGGTCATTAATGACCCCATCCCAATCGGTGCGTACAAAGAGTTGACATGCGTGCCATACATTTTACTGCCGGGCGTAAATGCAGCATATTTCTCATCTAAGGAGCTACATTGGGGACACTGACAATAATGTACATTGTCGTTCTGGCTCACCGACCAATACAGTGCATCTGGTTTCTGATCGATTTGTGTTTGCAGATTCTGGCAAACAATCTCCAACACATCGGGATTGGTAAGACATAATTGAGCTTCCGGTTGTTCGCTTTTCCCATCCCAGGATGGAACCATTCCGGCATGACGCTTCCCATCATAAAAACTAAAATATTCCGGATGGGCTACTCCGTATTCTTCCGGACTTAATAAATCAGCGAAGGTGTGCACCCAAGACCCCCATTCACTGGTATTAGAGCCTTGCTCTCCATGTGAATCTAATTTATGCCAATCCGCATATTCAGGGTCGACGGCATCCCGGTAATAGTTCTCCCGGTAAGTGAAGGCAGGTACTTGTAGGTCATTGATTGCCTGCAGAACAATCGTCTTCTGTATGGGAACAAACGTCACTGCCGACGAATACTTCCGGCAACCCAAATACTTTTCAAGAAAGGTGTAAACTCCATAGAGAACTCCCTTCTCAGTGCCTCCGGCAATCAACAGACTTGCTTCACTATTTCGAATGAGAAAACCATCTTTTCCTAACTGCCCGAATGGAATGTTGTCTAATTCCGGCCGATCTACCTTACCGATGAGAATCTCATTTTCGGTTTGTTTAATAATATCTGATTCGATTGGAATATTAGCTCCGGAAATCCGTTGAATATAATCCTGAAAAACCAACGCTGTCTGGATCTCGACAACACTTGCCATTTCCGGAATGATGATTTTGCAGGTTGACTTGTGTCTTTTTACCAGCGTGAATTGCTGCGCTTGTGTTTGTACTAAAAAGCAAAATGTACTTAGCAATAATATTACTTTTTTCATATTGATCGGGATTTTAATAATAATGGTTCTTCAGACAGATGCATACTTGACAAAATTCGATCCTGTATTTCTAACCCGTAACACGCTTGTTTAATTGACAGGTTTAATAGTTGAGATAAAAATGATATCTGTCATCAAAATTGAATTTTGGAGTACGTCACAATCTGTCCATTGAAGAACTTCTGAGCTGCCATGCCTCGAATTCAGGAAGACCGCCTTTGTTCATGAGATGAAGTTAATCATATTATCTACATTCGAAGTGAGGAAGGTCAATTTGCCTTAAGGTGGAGCAATAGGCTCATATTAGAAGTAAATCCTCTTTTCTTTAAGCGATAAATAGTCTGATAGAGTTCTCTTCCAAATCATTTTCATTCACGATTTCCACAACAATCTGCTGGGTCGAATTGTAATTTTGCCTTTTCACTCACATATGGTAACCAAAGGATAAAAGCAATAAACTCTATGATTCTTTTATTGCCAAATTTCCTAATCATACATTTTCTATCCAGTTAGCTGATTTTTATTCCATGATAGGAGAAAATAATAAGCTCGCGAGGAATTGGAAAGAGCTACTAAAGATATTTTCACAACTATCCACTATTTGCTAAATACGATTCCGTTCTTGCCAACATCCGACAAGAACCTCGCTTCAAAGAACTCATGAAGCGCGTTAAGTACGAATGGGAGCATTTTGAGGTTTAATATCTCCTTTCTTCTCATAGACCTCAGCATGAAATTTCACAAATAGGTCACTTTCTAGCATGACCCGTATCATTGCTTTTGTCAGCTCTGAATAGTAACTAGAGTATTCGAAATTGAGTTTTTAGACTCTGATCCTTTGGGTTTAATTGAGCTGGTATGCAACAACATCGACTTGCGGCCATCATGTTTACCGACATTGTCGGATACACGGCATTGATGCAATTGGACGAAGCCAAGGCTATTGAAAAGGTAAAACGGCATCAGGAGATCATTGAGGAAGCTGTTATTGCTTTTCACGGTAAAGTGAATCAATATTATGGAGATGGAAGTTTGAGTGTTTTCTCGAGTGCCATTGATGCGGTTAATTCGGCAAAACAGATTCAAAATAAATGCAAACTTGTTCCTGTGGTTCCTTTACGTATAGGTATTGATTTGGGAGAGATTTCTGTGGAAGAAGACCAGGTTTTTGGTCATGGGGTGAATTTATCATCCAGAATCCAAAATCAAGCCCCTCAAGGAGGAATCTATATTTCTGAATCCGTTTATAATAATGTCCGAAATAAAGCTGGAATAATCTGTGAATTCGTTTGTGAAAAGGAGCTCAAAAACGTGGATCGGCCAATTAAACTCTATGCAGTCAAACTTGAAGAAGGATCTGTTTCCGAACCAAAAACATCGATTGAGAGTCCACAGCAAACCAAAAAGAAATCCATTATTGTCCTTCCTTTCATTAACATGAGTCCTGATCCGGATCAGGAATACTTCAGTGATGGACTTACTGAAGAGATCATAACTGACCTTTCCTACATTCATGACCTGCTGGTAATTTCACGCAATTCCGCAATGACTTTTAAAGGGTCGAATATGACTACTAAGGAAATAGCTGATAAAGTGAATGTTCGGTACGTTCTGGAAGGGAGTGTACGAAAATCTGGAAATAAACTGCGCATTACGGCTCAGTTGATTGACGGGAAGATCGAAGCACATCTTTGGGCAGAAAAGTATAGTGGCATACTGGATGATGTTTTCGATATTCAGGAAAAGGTGTCCCAAGCAATTGTAGATGCTCTGAAGATTAAGCTTGGTCCTGAAGAGAAACAGAAAATCATTTCAAGATCAATTACAAATTTTCAAGCATATGATCTTCTCATTAAAGCTCAGAGTGCAATGCTTACTTTAACTGAAGAGGGTTTTAATAGGGCAATTAAACATATAAACCAGGGATTAGATATTATTGGTGAAAATGAAATATTATATGCTGCCCTCGGTAAAGTTTATCTTCACTTTATTGAATTCGGGCTTAAAAAGGAGGAGAGTACCTTCAAAAAAGTAGAAGAAAGTGTTGACAAGGTTTTCTCTCTAAATCCAAATTCTGAACATGGTTATTATCTCAGAGGTCATCTGAACAGGTGGGAAGGAAATATCCTGGGCAGTATAAATGATTACAGTCGAGCCCTCTCAATTAATCCAAATCATTTTTATTCCACATTTTATCTTTCTTGGATTTATGGTTTCACTGGAAAAGTGAAGCTTGCAGAACCAATTGTTCAAAGACTTCTAAAAATCGATCCCCTAAATTTCATGAGCTACATGATGATTGGAGCTGTTAAAATACTAGGTGGTCAATTTAATCAGGCACCAGAATTCTTCCAAAAAGCATATGAGCTTGAGCCTTTGCCGTTTCTCGGATGGTGGTTACTGAAAGCTCATGCTTATAATAATAATCTTGGTAAGGCTTTGCAATTGATGGATCGCATCGGTTCGAAAGCACCTGCAACACATTGGAATCAACTCATCTTATTTTTTAAGTATGCCCTTCAGAAAGAGAAATCAAAGGCATTAGAGGTTGTTACTGAAGAATTTAAAGACATTATGAAGGGTGATGAATTTTATCCTATCTGGATGGCAGAGTCCTATGCATTAATTGGACATTTGGATGAATCAATGGATTGGATTGAAGAAGGAGTAAATAATTTCTTTTATAACTATCCCTTTCTTACTAAATATGACCCCTTCCTGGAAAACATCCGACAAGAACCTCGCTTCAAAGAACTCATGAAGCGCGTTAAGTACGAATGGGAACATTTTGAGGTTTGATTACCTCCTTTATTCTCAAATGAATCTCAGTATAAATAAGTCACTTTTTAGATTGACCCATATATTGACCCATATCATTGCTTCAGTCAGAACGGGGTGTGGACAAAGTATTCGAAATAGTGCCTTTTGATTTTGAGGGTACAAAGAATTAAGTACTTCATTAAAAAAAGACATTGTAGTAGGGCGCTGCACCCTTTAATTTGTCTTGATAGTTTTTTCTAAAAGAAAAAATCTACACCTTTTTCACCAATGAATAATAAGCAGGAATCTTTTGACCATCAGCCAGGATAAACCAGGTCTTGAGTTTACCTTTTTTCGCAGGGAATTTGCCATTTATACGGATACTCTTTTGATCTGGTTGAACGTCTGCCGAATAGCTGACGCCTTCAAATTCTACCAGGCCTCCTGTAATGTTTAGGGCTTTCCCGGCAGATAATTCATTCATATAATCGGAGCCTTCAATCAATGGGGCACTCGCATTTAAGGCTAAATCACTTTCCGGTGGATATCGACTCAGCTGAAATTCATAAGTGCCTCCTGAAATTATCTCCACGGAATAGTATCCGTCGGATGGGTTGTTTGCTGCAAGCCTTATTTGTTGTTGATTCCAATTGATTCCTTCATCGTTGTGCAGATCATGCACCGTGATTAAACAGGGATTGGCTTCTTCATGCCCGATTGGTATTTCGGAATAATGCCAGTCAGCTTCAGTGGACGACCACCATTGGTCATAAAATTTTTGCATTTGCTCAACACGTTGGGGATGACGATCTGCAACATTTACTTGTTGACCAGGATCCTCTAACATATTATACAATTCATTACCATTGACCAGACGCCAGTCTCTGGACATGACGCAAGGATTTCTTCCTTTTTCAGGCCACTGGTTCCGTTGGGTGTCGATAACCAACATACGTGTAGTATCGTCTTGTTTACCGCGTAAATACTCAAGCCTGTCCATACCATCCAGTGGCTTGGATGGTGTGTACTGTAAACCACAAAGACTGGCCAAAGTTGGTAGTAAATCTACATGGGCAATTAATTCAGCGTTACTTACTCCACCAGGTAAACTACCTTCTGGGAAACGAAGTAGAAAGGGTACCCGATGACCTCCATCGTACTGACTTCCTTTTCTTCCTCGCATTCCTGCATTGTATCCATACTCTTTCCCAGTTTCTGGATCTGATCGTATACCACCAGCCGTACCATTATCCGTGGTATAGATGACGATGGTATTATTGGCAAGTTGATTTGTTTCCAGGAAAGAGATCAGCTTGCCGAAGTTGTCATCCAGGTTGGTGACCATACCGTAAAATCGCTTCAGCATAGGTGTTAACGCTGCATCGTCAAATAGCTTCAAATATTCAGGGGGTACATTAAAAGGTCCATGAGCTGCATTTGGGGTCAGGTATACAAAAAATGGATTTTCACGATTTGCCTCAATGAATTTAATTGTTTCGTCAAACCAGACATCGGTACAATAGCCTTCCGTTTTTTCAGGCTTCCCATTTCTGAAATAAGTATCGTCAAAGTAATTATTGGTCCAATAATCAGGGGTCTGCCAAACGCCTCCACCACCACAATAAAGTGCCTCATCAAATCCCCGGTCGTGTGGGCGATATGGATAATTATCTCCTAAGTGCCACTTTCCAAACATGCCTGTTTTGTATCCATTTTTTGAGTATACTTCAGCTATTGTTTCTTCTCCCTGGTTTAAGATCGAACACCCTGCGATGGTATGCCAGGCTCCGTTGCGGTTGGAATTACGACCGGTTAGTATACCCGCCCGGGTAGGGGAACAGGTAGTACCCACATGGAAATTCGTTAATTCTACGGCCGTTTGGGCAAACGCATCCAAGTGGGGTGTTTTAATAATTGAATTGCCATGATACCCTAAATCCCCGTAACCCTGGTCATCCGTCATGATTAGAATCACATTGGGCAAAGAGGAAGAGGATGAAGCAAGCTTGTTGGATTTGTCGTCTTTCTGATTACATCCAAACGACGACAACGTGACAAGGGCAAGAGCAAGTAAACATAACTGACTATTTAGCACTGTAGACTTCAAAAAGATATTGGATTTCATTAGTAATAAAATTTTGATCATTGCTTAAAGATAGTTTTCGGATTGATTGAATTTGATAAAAGTATGCGTTTTATTTTGAATGATAAATACTTTTCTTCTAGCCTAAATCAAAAGGTTTCTTGGATTTTCGTCATGGAAGGTTTTCACCCATATTGTATTTGTTACCTTTGTATTGTTTTTAAAATCAACAGATAGTTTTTTTTGAATATGTCAAAAAATAGCACCATTAAAGATATTGCAGAACGTCTTGGAGTTTCCAAAGCGTTGGTGTCTTTTGTACTGAATGGGAAAAGTGAGGAAAAGAGAATCAGTGAAAAGATGACTAAAAAGGTTCTCGATATGGCTAAGAAGATGAATTATAAGCCTAATTATCTGGCCAAAAGTTTGAGAACGGGTAAGTCACATACCATCGCATTAATCATAGCAGATATTTCCAATCCATTTTTTGCCAAATTTGCTCGATATATAGAGATCGAAGCCTCTACGTACAGGTATAAAGTGATTTTTGCAAATTCAGACGAAACTAAAGAAAAATTCGCTGCCGAATTGGAAGTTTTTAAGAACAGACAAGTCGATGGATTTATTCTTATACCCCCAATTGGTAGTGAAGATGAGTTGGTGAAATTGCAAAAAGAGAAAATTCCTTTTGTGGTAGTTGATCGATTATTCAAAAGCGTATCTACTCATACCGTTACAATTAACAATTTTCAGGCTGGATATGAGGCTACTTTGAGGTTACTTCAAAACAATCGAAAGAATATTGCGATAATCAATGTCAACAATCAATTATTTACGATGCAACAAAGGGTGAAAGGTTATCGAAAAGCATTGCTTCAAAACAGTGTTGATGTAAAATCTGGCCTCATTAAGCATCTTAAATTCAGCCACGATAAAAATTCGGTTTTGAAGGCCATTCAGCAAGTCATTCAGCAGGGTGCTGATGGCATACTTTTTACAACCAGCAAACTAGCCATGTTAGGGTTTGAATGTTTTTCCGAGCTGGGCGTAAATATCCCCAAGGATATTGCAGTTATTAGCTTCGATGATATGGATGCTTATAAGGTCACTTTCACTCCAATCTCCGCTGTGGTTCAACCTATAGCCAATATGAGCAAAGAAGCTGTGAGAATTCTAATGAAAATGATCGAAGGAAAATATGGGAAGGGAGAATATGAAAATATCATGCTGGATGTTGAATTTGTATACCGTGCATCATGCCTTTAGCAATTTTTTTCATTAATTTGCTAAATCGATTAAGCTTAATTAACAAATAAAGAAGTATATTGAAAAGAATAATATTATAATTATGATAGAACAAGCATATAAAGTCCGCATTACCGAAAAATTATCCTACGGATTGGGAGACTTTGCCTGCTCCATGTTTTGGACATTATTCTCCATGTTTTTACTTTTCTTTTATACCGATGTATTCGGAATTTCCGCTGCAGCGGCCGGCACTATGTTTTTGGTGACCAGGCTATGGGACACGGCGAATGATCCTATTATGGGGATGATCGGAGATCGAACCAAAACCAGGTGGGGAAAATTTCGACCCTATTTACTTTTTATAGCTTTACCTTTTGCAATCATTGGCGTATTGACTTTTACTACCCCAGACTTAGAAAGTGGTGCCAAGTTAGTCTACGCCTACATTACCTATACCTTAATGATGATGGTGTATACCGCCATTAATGTTCCGTACGCTTCATTGCTGGGTGTGATGACTAAGAAATCGGATGAAAGAACTTCGCTGGCTTCATTTCGGTTTCTAGGTGGATTTGCGGGAGGATTATTTGTCACAGCAACTGCGAATTCTTTGGTTGAATACTTCAGTTCAGAAGCTACCCAAGCAGTAGGTTATCAAAAAACGATTGCGGTGTATGCCACTCTAGCTGCTATCTGCTTCATATTCACTTTCTTAGGAACCCGAGAACGATTAAAACCGGAAGAAGTGAAGGCTTCTTCCTTTAAGGACGATCTTTCAGATCTCATAAAAAACCGGCCATGGTTCATCATGCTTGGAGCAGCCATTTCCGTGTTGATCTTTAATTCATTGCGCGGAGGGGCCATATTGTATTATTTCAAATATTTTGTAGGTGATCAAGAAATTTCATTTTTTGGTGAAGTTACCCAGGGGGCACTGTCTGCTGCTTTTATGAGCACCGGTCAGGCGGCGAGCATATTGGGCGTTGTTCTGGCTATTCCCCTAGCAAACAAAATTGGTAAGAAAAACAGCTTCTTGGCCTCTGGAATCTTTTGCGCAGCATTCAGTATTTTATTTTTCTTTATTCCACCTGGGCAGATTTACTTGATTTTCTTGATTAACATTTTAATATCCATGGCATCGGCCCTGGTATTTCCAATCATTTGGGCGATGTACGGAGATGTCTCAGATTATTCTGAATGGAAAACTGGCCATCGTGCCACAGGATTGATTTTTTCTTCGTCGTCTATGTCTCAAAAAATGGGCTGGACGATAGGAGGTGCCATTAGTGGTTGGATACTCGCTGCCTTCGGGTTTGTAGCAAATGAGATACAAACGGAAGAATCCATACTGGGTATACGCTTAATGATCAGCATATTTGCAGCAATAGGCGCTTTGATGGCCGTTGGATTTATGTTGCTTTATCCCTTAGGAGAGAAGAAAATGACATCCATCCAGGCAGAATTAGAAGACGCCCGCGGAAAGTTTGCTCAATAGGTTTATACGAAATAACTTCACCCTTCACCCTAACTATATTAGGTCCTATGTTGAATGGAGTCGGTGATTCAATCATCTATGTCAAAAATGATCTGTCACAGTCATTTATCTTTTTAGTTAAATACTCATCATAATTCTTATCGTCACATTATTAGATATATTTGTTCTCAATTTTTGTCCTTTTGCCTTGACGCAAAAGAACGAAAAAGTCAAGGCCGGTATTCATTTTTTAACGGAAAATAAGTCCAAAAACCCTAAGCCAGCTAAACTCGCACATTCATCTGTTTACTTAACTTTAGGATGATTTTGTAATCATTTTGAATTTATTAATCCTTAAATGTAAAATGCTCAAACAGTACCTGGCTTTTGACGGGTTTTTGTCCTTTTTTTCCTAAAATGAATAATGGCCATCCTGAGCTTTCGGATTATTTAATTGGTCTTCCCATATTTTCCAATCTAATGGTTAGTTTTCCAAAAGTAATGAGAATATGTCCATAAACTATCCTTGTCTTTAATAGACATTTTGTTATATTCTTAACCATGATTTGTTACCCGCACGATTTAACATAAAGCCGTTTTATTTAAAATCATATAATTTATGGCAATTCTCAATCTTGGAATAGTTGGAACAGGTATGATGCTCGATTATCATTTTGATGCTTTCAACAAACTTCCGAATGTCAAAATTCTCGGTTGTACTAGACAATACTATGGTTCACCCGGCGAGCAAAAAACCCAGCAAAAATCTCTATCTGCAAAAGCCCAAAAACTAGGCATAAAAGCGTTCCCCAATTTCAAAGAAA
Source organism: Lewinellaceae bacterium (assembly GCA_024639065.1). Taxonomy (GTDB): domain Bacteria; phylum Bacteroidota; class Bacteroidia; order Chitinophagales; family Saprospiraceae; genus JAHEJC01. Next base: position 11,284 of record JAHEJC010000185.1, read on the forward strand.
TGGTTCAGGATGAAGATATTCATGCATTGGTCATTGCCAGTATCAATCCATTTCACTTTGACCAAATCATGGAAGCATTAAAGTATGGGAAACATGTCTTGGCAGAAAAACCCGTGGTAACAGATCTGAATCAAATTGATAATCTGGCCAGCCAGAGTAAAGAATATGGTAAAGTATTATTCCCTGGCCATAATTTTGTTTATAGGCCTGTGGTCCGGAAGGCGAAGGAAATCATTCAATCCGGAGAATTAGGAACGATCATATACGCTTCTTTCATTTCTTGTTTCAAATCCGGAGAGGTTCATTCACATGGTTGGAGGGCCTCTGCTCAATTGTCCTCCGGCGGAGCACTAATGGATAGTGGACATCATCAGATATATCAATCATTATATTTGCTGGGGAGGCCTACCCGTCTACAGGCTTTCACATCTAAGCAAATCATGACCCATATGGAGGTCGAAGACTTTGCAATGATTAATGCTTTATACGAAAATGGATCTATTGCCAATATTGGGCAAGGCCATAGTTCGGAATACGGAGATGTCATATCTGGTATCAAGATCATTGGAG
>JAHEJC010000014.1 GCA_024639065.1 Lewinellaceae bacterium
CTGGCAATGAACCACCTTCTCTTAGCGGTTTTATATATTGGACCACATCAACTGTTCTAATTTCCAATTTGTTCATCGAGGGCAAGATATAGAAAATTCCAAATAGATAATTCAGAGAGATTAATTCGCTGAGAGATATGAAGGGTTAATGAATTGCCAAGAAGTCTCAAAGTTATTTTCAAGTTTTAAACTCTTTGCCTCTTCAAGAGCTTGTTGAGTTTCAAGAAAAGAGACATGGCATAGGTGGAAGTGAAATGGTGACTCTATTTCTATTTAGATTGCATTATAATTATTAATTTCAATTCTATTCATGAAAACGATCAAATTATACTTCATTACTAGTATCCTCTCCATAACCATCGCTCAGGTTGGTTGTAAATTAAATACTGAGCAAATTCAACAATCGAGTACGCCGAATGTAATTTTCCTGCTAGTGGATGACTTGGGCTGGACTGATTTATCCTGTTATGGAAGTTCATTTTATGAAACACCCAATATCGATCGACTGGCTCAGCAAGGGATGCGATTTACCAATGCTTATGCTTCTTGCCCAGTTTGCTCGCCTACCAGGGCAAGTATATTAACCGGTAAATATCCAGCGAGATTGAACATTACGGATTGGATTCCTGGCCAGGATCCAAAAAATAAAAAACTATTAGGCACGCAAGACCACCATGAATTGCCTTTGGAGGAAATCACCCTGGCAGAGATATTTAAATCCATGGGTTATGCTACTGCTTTCTTTGGCAAATGGCACCTGGGTGAACAAGGTTACTATCCGGAGGATCAGGGTTTTGATATCAACAAAGGTGGTCATTGGGCCGGCCAGCCGGCCTCCTATTTTTATCCTTATAAAAATGATCGAAAGCGGTGGGATGTTCCTGGGCTGGAAGGAGGAGAAGAAGGAGAATATCTCACGGATCGTCTGACCCAGGAATCCATTCAATTTATAGAAACGAATAGGGATAAACCTTTCTTACTTTATCTAGCTTACTACAATGTGCATACGCCAATTCAAGCCAAAGAGGCTTACATTGAAAAATATAAAACCAAACTGTCTAGTACAACAATGCCTAAGGTAAATGATCGAGAAGAGCTTTATGAGAGTAAATCTAAGATGATGCAAGACAATCCCACTTATGCAGGCATGGTTCAGAGCGTCGATGAAAGTGTAGGAGATCTACTGGATAAACTAGACGCTTTGGGTATAGCCGAAAACACTATTGTAGTCTTTACTTCCGACAATGGAGGGCTAACCACTTTGCCTAAAAAACGAACAGGTCCGACTTCTGTTGCTCCACTTAGAGCAGGTAAGGGCTGGCTCTATGAGGGAGGCATTCGAGTTCCTACTATTATTAATTGGCCTGGGGAAATAAGACAAAATTCCATCTGCACAGAACCCATCATCAGTACTGATTTTTATCCGACCTTACTCGATTTAGCTGGTATAGAAGTACAAAATGATCAGCCATTGGATGGTAAAAGCCTAAAACCGCTCTTGAAGGAAGAGGATCATTTTGAAAGGATAGCATTGTATTGGCATTACCCTCATTACCATGGATCGAATAATCGACCTTCTGCAGCCATTAGAGCGGATAATTATAAATTGGTTGAATGGATGGAAGATGGGTCCACCGAACTATATAACCTCTCGAAAGATATCAGTGAGCAAATTAACCTGGTACAAGAAATGCCGGAGAAAAGGGATGAAATGAAAAAGCTATTGCACAATTGGCAGCAAGAAATAGGTGCTTTATTCCCAAAGTCAAATCCCACATATACTGAAAAGTAATGAAGATTGGTCTTTTTACCTTGCTTTACTTACGGAGTTCATTTCATATTTATAACAATTAGTTAATGAGTTATAACTATATTAGGTTACTGGAACGTACTTGCATGTCGAATAACGCAACCATTGGTTTTCTTCTAATACTGATTTTTACAGTAACTTCTGTGCTGGGTTTTTCTCAATCAAAAAGTACTTTCAGTAATATTCAATTTATCACTTCGGACGAAGGCCTTTCTCAAAACGAAGTCACATGTATTATCCAGGATCAACTGGGATTTCTTTGGATTGGTACCCGAGGCGGACTTAATCGTTATGATGGGCATTCATTTAAGGTTTTTCAAAATGAAATAGGCAATCAAAATAGTCTAATAAATAATTCAATCGAAGCACTTTATGCAGCTGCTGATGGAAAAATATGGATTGGATCAAAGTCAAATGGATTATCTTGTTATGATCCTGAATATGATAATTTTGTTCACTTTGGAGAAGATGATCAATTTGATAAATCTATAAGTGGTAACAGAATCATTACTATTTCTCAATCTAAAGAAGGTGATATTTGGGCTGGTACCTGGAGTAATGGTATCAATATAATCAATTTACCTACTGGCAAAATCCAGCAGCTATTGCCAGAAGTTAAAGTGAATAAAATCATTCATTCTCCTGAAGGAACAGTTTGGGCAGCTACTTCAATAGGGCTCCTAAAAATTTCCTTGGATGGAAAAGTATTAAATCAATATGAACTCCCTAACAAACAGCCTTTCGTTGATATTATTCAAGAATTAAGTTCTGGTAAATTTTTATTAGGAACCTGGAATTTAGGTCTTTTTGAATTTGACCCGATAATGGAGGAATTTTCTAATTTAAACCATCCACAGAATATCAATGCATACGACTTGTTTCAAGAAAGTATTCAAAAAGTTTGGATAGGATCGTGGGGTGAAGGACTATCTTTATTTAATCCGGTTGACAAATCTTTTGAATTTTATGATATAGCAAAAAATAACTTTAAAAATGTAAAAGAATTGTATAAAGATGTTCTCTGTACTTATAAGGATAACATGGGAACGCTTTGGTTAGGCACGAATGGCGGAGGATTGTGTAAAATAGATGAAAGTAACCAACAATTTAACGCTATTGGTTCAACGAGTTTGAGTAGTCCCAGGGGACCTGCTTGGTCCATATATAAGGATCGAGATCAGATAACTTGGCTGGGTACCAAAGGGAGAAATCAAATTGACTTTAGCAGTGATGGAATCAATTTTTCAACCTTAAAATTACCGGGTATTAATGAAAACGAGAGAATTGCCCTTAAGAAAGGGATTCGCTCGATTACCCAAAGTCAGGATGGATCGATTTGGGCAGCGAGTAATTTTGGTTTACATAAAATCAATAAGCTAAATGGGAATTATGAAATAAACAAGGTTGATTTACTTCTTCATGGTGAAAACCAGCTTGAACAGCCTATGCAAATTTCAAAACTTTACGAAACTTCTGACGGAACATTTTGGATAGGATACCAACAGGACGGTTTAAAAAAATCTGTGAAGCCAGGTAATCCCCAAACCCAGTCATTTAAATCTTACCATCTTAGTGAAGAAGTTGGGGCTTTAAAAAGTAATAGAATAAGCGCTCTGCTTGAAGACCGAACGGGTCAATTTTGGGTCGGGACCTATGGAGGATTACATCTTTATAGACCAGGTAATGATGATTTTATCCATTATTCTAAAAGAATAGGAGACATCCAGTCATTAAGTAGTGATATTATATTGTGTTTACACGAAGACGTAAAAGGAAATTTATGGATCGGTACACCTAATGGTCTAAACCTAGCCATACCGGGTATTGATCAAACACTGAGTTTTTACTGTTTTCAACAAAAAGATGGACTGCCGAATAACTACATTCATGCTATTTTAGAGGATGAACAAGGTAATCTTTGGATCAGCTCAAATAAGGGTATTTCAAAATTCAACACCCAAGAAAAAGTATTCAATAACTACGATGTAAACAACGGTTTGCAGACTAATACATTTATGGAGGATGTGGCGTTTGCTGATATAGAGGGTAAATTTTATTTTGGAAGTATCAATGGTATTACCGCATTTCATCCTGACTCAATACACCATAAACTTAAGACACCACCGGTATATTTTACTGACTTTAGAATCTTCAATGAGCCAATAAATCTAGGAGATAAAGTATATAAAAAAACTATTCTTCATAAATCAATTGAATACAACAATGAAATTGAGCTGACTCATCAACAAAATTTTTTCTCGATCGAATACACCGCTCTGAATTTTAATTCTAGTATTCAAAGATCTTTTATTTATCGAATGAATGGTTTAGAAGAGGGCTGGAACCCAGGAGGTGTCAAAAAAAATATTACTTATACCAACTTAAACCCGGGAAAATATGAGTTTCAAGTAAAAGTTGCGGATGGCGGAGATTCCGATGAACTTACTATGTCATCCTTACTGATTACCGTGTTGCCACCCTTTTGGGCTACCTGGCCAGCCTTTATCTTATATGTATTCATATTTATCGGATTGATGCTTTTATATAGTCATATAATAAGTCAACAAAATACCCTAAAAACACAATTGGAGCTATCAAAGCTGGTGCATGAAAAAGATACTGAAATGGCTTCAATGAAAACTCGATTTTTTACCAATATTACGCATGAATTGAGAACACCTTTGACCTTAATAACTGGTCCTCTGGAAAAACTTATTGATGATAATAAAACCGAGGGTAAAATAAAAGACTACCTGATGATTATGCATCATCATTCCCAAAGATTACTAAACTTAGTCAACCAATTGTTGGATTTCCGAAAAGCAGAAAGTGGCCAAATGAAACTTCAGGTAGCCAGAGGAAATATAGTACAATTTTCTAAAGAAGTCTTCCTATCATTTAGAGAGCTGGCTGAACAAAAGTCTATCGAATATAAATTTCATACCGACTTGGAAAAGATATCTCTTTATTTTGATCGTGAAAAAATGGAAATTGTGTTATGTAATTTATTATCCAATGCATTTAAATATTCACGGTCAAATAGCCTGATTGAATTGACCATAAAAGTAAAATCAGGCGCAGAATTTGAAGGCTCTAAGTATTGTGAAATAGCTATAAAAGACAATGGCAATGGTATGCCTCAAGACCTGGTTGAAAAAATATTCGATCGATTCTATCAAATTTCCAATACCCATTCTGTCAAAATGGTTGGGACCGGAATTGGTCTTGCTTTAGCAAAGAACATCGTTGATTTACATCATGGAAAGATTCAGGTAAAGAGTAAACTGAACCTAGGTAGTGAGTTTAGAATTTTACTTTCATTTGGAAAAAATCAATACACGGCGGATCAAATAATCCAGGACTTCAAAAATGCTGAGCATAGCAGTCATTATAGTCATCATTCTTTACCATTGAAGGAACCGATCGAAATAAAAAAGCAACAATTCTCACCAGCCCGAAATCTCAAAATGCTGGTTGTAGAGGATAATGCGGGAATTAGACAATTCATTAAGAAGATTTTTGAGGAGCACTATTTAATTTATGAGGCCCAACATGGTGAAGAAGGCCTTTTAAAAGCTAAAGAAATTGAACCAGATATCATATTGAGTGATATCCTGATGCCCAAAATGGATGGATTGGCATTTTGTGCTTCGATTAAAGAAAATCCATCAACTGCCCACATCCCGGTTATTTTGCTCACCTCTAGATCCAGCAATGTTTTTCAAATCAAAGGATACAATTCAGGAGCAGATATATATGTGATCAAGCCATTCAACCCAAAAGTTTTAAAAGCTCAAGTAAAAAATCTACTAGAATCCAAAACCAAGTTAAAAGATTATTACCGTAAAAATATTATCCTGGAACCTGCTGAAATTGAAATAACTTCTCTTGATACACAGTTTCTTGAAAAACTAATGCAGCTTGTAGAAGATAATTTGAATAATGAAAAACTCAACCGGGAATTTATCGCCCAAAGAATGTCGATGAGTTCCTCCACACTTTATCGAAAATTAAAATCAGTTACTGGTTACAATACGAATGCCTTCATTAGGTCCATCCGATTAAAACGCGCTGCTCAGTACATCTTAAAATCAGAGTATCATATTTCTGAAATTGCTTATAAGGTCGGATTCAATGATCTAAAATATTTTAGAACATGTTTTAAAGCGCAGTTTGGAGTTGTTCCTTCAAAGTTTACCAAAGACGATTCTTCTCAAAAAGTGCACTAAACATAGGTTTAGCAGGCATTGCACTAAAATTCCCTCATGAATGCATCCATACCACCCTAATAAATTGATGGATATTTGAAATATTTGAATCATGCATTTATTGGTGAAATACCGATCAAATAAAATTGATAACATAAAATCATTTCCACCTTTAAAATTTTAAATTATGATGAAACAATCTACATGGCGCAAAATGTCATTATACCTATTTCTGTCGGTGTTCGGCACATCTTTGATGGGCCAGAATACCATTACCGGGCAAGTAATGGATAATGAAAATGTCCCATTAATTGGGGTCAACATATTAGAAATGGGTACTGCCAATGGTGCAGTAACTGATATTGATGGCAACTATGAACTGACTGTTGGCGAAAATGCCAGCCTTACATTTAGTTATACCGGCTTTAAACCGCAAACTATAGAAGTAGATAACCAAAGGGTGATTAATGTAACCCTGGTAGAAGGAGCAGTATTGGATGAAGTAGTAGTCATTGGGTATGGTACACAACGGAAAGTTAATTTGACCGGTTCAGTATCCACTATTAAAAGTGAAGAATTGACCGTTGTTCCAGCAGCCAGTACTTCAAGTCTATTAGCTGGTCGATTTCCAGGTGTAATTACTAACCAATTATCAGGATTACCGGGTAATGATGCGACCACTATAAGAATAAGAGGATTTGCAGGAGAGCCTTTGATTTTAGTTGACGGGGTACAAATGACCGGAGGATTTGACCGGATTGATCCCAATGATATTGAAAGTATGACTGTGCTCAAAGATGCTTCAGCGGCTGTTTACGGTTCACGAGCAGGTAATGGTGTCATCCTGGTAACTACCAAAAGAGGCCAAGCGGGCCCTCCAAAATTTTCTTACGATGGTAGTGTTTCTTTTCAAGAAGCAACCTCTTTTCTTGAGCCTGTTGGCGCAGCCGATTTTGCTCAACTATTTCGCGAAGCAGATTTGTTGGACATTGGAGACATTGATGCCACATTCACTGCTGAAGATGTAGAGAACTTTAAAAATCGCGCTCCTGGTTTTGAAGGAGGTGATTGGAGAGGAGCGTTAATCAAAAATTTTGCACCAATGCAGCAACATAGTCTCAAAGCATCCGGAGGAAACGAGAGCGTGCGCTATTTTGCTTCCGTAGGTTACACGGATCAGGAAAGCTATTTCCGAACCCGCGATTTTGATTACAGCCGTTTTAATGCCAGATCCAATATTGATGTTGATGTAAATGAAAATATTAGTTTTCAAATGGACCTTTCGTACAGGGTAGACAATCGCAATTATCCACATAGTACGGGAGAAATTGGAGAGACATTTACCAATTTGGCTACTGCCCAGCCTACACTCAGAACGGAATTCCCAGATCCTGATATTCTTCCCTGGTCCGGGTTTAATCAACGACAACCCATCGCACGTACAGATCGAGATATTATAGGAACTTGGGATCGTAGGGACGACACCTTTAGAGGTAAATTAGGTGTATCTTACAAACTTCCATTTTTAGAAGGATTGAAAGTACGTGCCGAAATCAATACCGAACTGGTGCAACGTTCGACCAAAGTATTGAACAAAACTTATGAAGTTTTTGACTACGACTATACGACCGGTGAATATCTTAGTAAAGGTATTCGTGGCTCTCGAAGCAGCATATCGGATGCGCAATTCAGGCGACAGCAACTTTATCCTTTAATTGCTTTAGAATATGCACAAACATTTGGTGATCACGATTTTCAGTTTTTAGCATTAGCTGAGCAAATCACCAGGGAAGAAAGCAATGTCTCTGCAAGTAGGGCAGAATTGTTGACCACCGCTATTCCTGAACTTTTTACAGGATCCCAAGATTTACAATTTGCCAATGGTACCTCCCTGGCGGACATTGGGCGAAAGAGTGTTGTTGCCAGGTTGAATTATACATTTAGAGAACGTTATTTGTTTGAATTTGCTTTCCGAGCTGATGGGAATGTATTGTTTGCTCCCGAAACACGATGGGGTTATTTCCCCAGTGTTTCAGCGGGTTGGGTAATCTCCCGCGAACCTTTCATGGCAAATACCACTTTGTTTGACCGGTTAAAAATTCGAGCGTCATATTCTCAACTAGGAGATGATTCGGCCGATGGGCTAGATGGATTTGACTACTTATCTGGATACTCCCAGGGAGGTGTATACATACTTGGCAATAATGCTGCTCAACCACGCATAGCCACATTAGGCTTGGCTAACCCGGCTTTAACCTGGGAAGAAATCACCTTATATAATTTTGGTGTGGAAGCCTCTTTTCTGGAAGGACGTCTGACCTTTGAAACGGACATTTTCTATCGGGATCGAACCGGTTTATTGGGTCAAAATCTACGGGATATTCCAAGTACCTTTGGAGCTGACTTACCATTGGTAAACCTAAACTCCAGAAATAATCGAGGAATTGAATTTTTATTGAGCTATCAGCAACGTATTGGAGATCTGCGCTTAACCGTATCACCTAATTTTACGTTTGCTCGTGCCAAATGGGGTGATGTATTTGATCAGGAAGCTTTCGATGACCCGGAACAGGAAAGAATCAATGGCCGTTCAGGACAATGGGTGAATCGCAACTTTGGATATGTGACCGATGGTATATTCATGACTCAAGAAGATATTGAAGGTCATCCTGTTGATCAGGACGGATTAGACAATTCCACTTTGCGGCCGGGAGATTTTAAATATAAAGATCTAAACGGAGATGGCGTCCTCAATTTTAGTGATCAGGAAGTTATCGCCTTTGCTAGTGGGAATCCTGAAATGGTGTATGGGATGGGGCTCAATTTGAACTATAAAAACTTTGGTTTCAGTACTTTGCTACAAGGTGCTTCCCGATTTAGCATCCGGATTAGTGGTAATGCTCAAACCATGTTCAGCAATTTCTCCATACCATTAACCTATCATCGGGACTTACGATGGCAGCCTGACCCCAACAATCCAAGCGTTAATATCAATCCAAATGCTGAGTTACCGGCGGCCACAACCTCCCCCGGCGCTAACAACGGTCGGAACAATGATGTATTCAGAAAAGATGTAACGTATTTGAGGATTAAGAACATAAACCTTTACTACAATTTACCACAAAAACTGTTGTCAAGAATTGGTATTGAGAATTTTCAGATATATGCGGCAGGTTATAATCTGGTCACCATGTCCTCTTTGGGTATTTTCAAAAATTCTTTTGACCCTGAAGAAGGCGCATCAGGAAATCCTTCTCGGAATATACCAGTCACCCGGAATTTCACCGGAGGAATTAGAGTGACGTTTTAATCAAATTTTAAATCAAGAAAAATGAAACATAAATATATCATATCGCTATTATTCATTGGGATAATGATGGCATGCCAGGATCCTTTTGAATTGGAGCCAAATACCATCATATCAGAAGATCTTGTCTTCGAAGATGAAGCTTTGGCAAATGCTTATCTGGCTGAATTGTATGCTGATGCCAAAATTATAGAAGAAGGTGGACAATCAGGATTAAACATCAATCTGATCAATGCTTTTGGTGCTGAATCGAGGAATTTTGCCCCTTGGCAAGGTCCTTTTGGGCAAGTTATTGGTGTTGGCTTTAATGAAACCGGAGCAGGAATACTGGCTTACTGGCCTTATGACCACATCAGACAGGCCAACGTCTTTATCGAAAAAATGCCCCAATCTCAAACATTGGATCCAGAATTCATTGCAGTACGCATAGCAGAAGCAAGATTCCTTCGCGCATTTGCATACTTCGAAATGGTTAAACGTTACGGAGGTGTGCCTATAGTAACTGTAGCCTTACCGATTGATGCATCCGAAGCTGAATTATTCGTGGCCAGAAATTCAGAAAAAGAAGTCTATGATTTCATTCTTTCAGAGATGACTGCTATTGAATCAACACTCCCTGAAGTGGCTGATCTGGACGGTCGGGTGACCAAATGGGTAGCAGCAGCCTTGAAAAGTAGAGCGGCATTATATGCCGCTAGTGTTGCACAATTTGGCACACCTCAGTTGAATGGACTACTCGGATTCCCCGCTTCTGATGCCAATGGATATTATCAAATGGCGTTGAATGCTTCCAAAAACATTATGGATAATGGACCTTTTTCACTTTATCGCAACCAAGCAGATCCAGTCCAAAACTATGTCGATCTTTTCATCGATGAAAACAGCAATTCCGAAGTAATTTGGGCAGAAAAATATGATTCACCTTCTGGTAAAGGGCATTCCTGGGATTTATTTGCTCATCCCGATGGTTTCGGATTTGGCTGGAATTCTAACTTCCCAACTTATGTCGAAAAGTTAGAACTCTTTGATTTTGTAGATGGAACTCCCGGGAAAGTGGATCGGGCCATGTACGATGGTCAAACGCCTATCGACCCGGACTGGTTTTTTGGACAACGAGATCCACGGATGAGAGCTTCAATTGGTTATCCTGGTCGACCCTGGAGAGGAACACGAATCTTTTATCATCGTAGTACGAGCTATACCGATGCCAATGGAGAGGTACAAAAAAATACTAGTCCTACCTTCATTATTCCAGGATCAGACGGATGGCCTGGAGCTGCAGCACCGAGAAATAGAAATGCTGCCGTGACCAGTCTACAGGTCCTAAAACGCCTCGATGAAAACCTTCCGGTGACCGGTACCGGTTTGTCAAATACAGACTATTACGAATTTCGCTTGGGTGAGATTATGCTTAACTATATTGAAGCGGCTTTTTACCTGGGCGATCCCAATGGGGATATGAATTCTGTAATGAATGATGAAATTCGAGATCGAGCAGGTATGCCACCCATCGAAATTACCGAAGAAAGAATACGTCAGGAAAGACAAGTAGAGTTGGCATTTGAAGACCATGTGTTCTGGGATTTTCGTCGGTGGCGCATAGCCGTTGAGGAGTTAGATGGCGTAGAAAGACATCGGTTCCATTGGGATTATAACTACGATATCGGAATGTACACTGCAGAGATAGCTGTGGGAGATCGTGGCCGGATAAGATCTCATCCAGAGCGGAATTATTACTACGCATTGGGATTGAGCAGGATTGCTGATAATCCAAACTTAGTAGAAAATCCTGGTTATTGATATCTATAAAATGTGATTTAAAAAACATATTAGCAGATTTTTAGATTTTTAGAGGGGGCTTATCTCAAGCTCCCTCTACTTAAAGTCAAAATAATCCCGCTCATTTTAGAAAATAGGTAATGTCAGAAAATATCCGTTTTTCAGAGAAAACCAAGAAAAAAAAAGATTGGAAAGGTATCGTCGTCTTCTGTGTGATCGTGTTTTTATTTGTATTGGTTCTTTATCTTTTTATTGAACCTAAAATATAAATTGAAGCACTAATGTATAGCAATCTTGCAGGCAGCATCCTTCTATCTATTTTCATCTTGGTGGTTTTTTGTACTCAATGTTCTATGAAGAATATTGAAACGCCTCAGAAGCCGAATATTATATTCATCATGTCTGATGATCAGGGCTATGCTGATCTTGGGTGTTATGGAAGTCAGTATGTTCAGACACCTCATTTAGATAAGATGGCCCGGGAAGGAATGCGTTTTACCCAAGTATATGCAGGTAGTCCGGTATGCGCGCCAACTCGCTGCGTCTTGATGACTGGGTTGCACAGTGGGCATATTACCAGGAGAGATAATCGCACCACCTTTGATACAGATAAGCCTTTTATGAAGAGGCAGCTTATCCCGTTGAAAAAGGAAGATTTCACCATCGGAGAAATGATGAAACAAGCGGGTTATGTTACTGGTGCATTTGGGAAATGGGGTTTGGGTAACCCCGGAACTAGTGGTACTCCTTATTTACAAGGATTCGACCAATTTTACGGATATATTGACCAAGTACATGCGCATAATTATTACACTGACTTTTTAATGCGCAATGCAGATACTATTTCCATTCCGGAAAATAAAGACGGCCAGAGACAGGTTTACTCGCACGATCTTATTGCTGCAGAAGCACACCAATTTATTAAGGAAAATCAAGACAATCCATTTTTTCTTTATTTACCTTATACTTTACCGCACGGAAAATATGAAGTGCCGGATAACTCGCTTTATGCGGATAAACCTTGGAAAGAGCAAGTAAAAAATTATGCGGCCATGATCAGCCGAATGGATCGGGATATTGGTCAGTTATTTACTTTATTGAAAGAGCTAGATATCGATGAAAATACTTTGGTATTTTTCACATCCGATCACGGACCTAATCCTCCTTTTATAGATCCCCTGGGTAGCAACAAACCATTTAGAGGTGTTAAAAGACAAGTTTTAGAAGGAGGTCTTAGAGTACCTATGATCGCTCGATGGCCTGGGAAAATTCAAGCTGGCATTACTAGCGATTTTGTTTGGGCATTCTGGGACGTGTTTCCAACATTGGCTGAAATTGGCGGTTTTGAAAAATCTCTGCCTTCAGATGGTATATCTATTTTACCAACTTTGCTGGGAAAATCACAACAGCCCCATGCATTTTTGTATTGGGAATTTTATAGCCCATTCCAACAAGCTGTTCGATTAGATAACTGGAAAGGAATACGATTAGGTTTGCAAGAACCTATTCATTTATTTGATCTTAGCAATGATCCAGGTGAACAATCAAATGTAGCTGATAAACATCCGGAAATCGTTGAACAGATAAGTGTCATAATGCACAATGAACATGACCCAGATCCAAATTGGCCTGCAGTAAAAGTTGCGAGTGAACAGGCTAAAAACATGCTTAATCCGAACTAAAATAATTTGTGAATAAAAACATGAAATATATAGGCAAATACCTAAACGCTGCAATCTTCATAGTAGTGGGTGTATTATTACTATTTTCTAATATATATTTTACCAATAAGAAATATGTAGACCAACCTAATATTGTTTGGCTGGTTACAGAAGATAATTCCAAACATTATCTAAAACTTTATGATCCAAATGGTGTAACCATGCCCAATGTGGAAACACTCGCTAAAAACGGCATCGTATTTAATCATGCTTTTTCGCAAGCACCGGTTTGTTCAGTAGCCCGCAGCACCATAATATCCGGGTGTTACGCTCCGCGTATAGGTGCTCAATATCACCGTAGAATGGAAAAGGTGCCGATGCCAGAAGGATTAGAGATGTTTCCAACCTATTTGAAAAAGGCAGGCTATTATACCACCAATAATAGCAAAGAAGATTACAACATTATTAAATCTGAAGACGTGTGGGACGAATCCTCGGGAAAAGCAACTTATAAAAATCGAAAACCAGATCAACCTTTTTTTCATGTTCAAAATTTTGGGATAACCCATGAAGGCAGATTGCACTTTTCAGAAGAACAAATGCGAAATAATCCAACTCAAAATAATTCTGAAGAATCTGTGATCTTTCCATACCACCCCAACACCTCGACCTATCAGTATACAGTGGCAAAATATCATGATCTGCACCAACAAGCAGATCAAGCAATTGGCAATTTCTTAAAACAACTGAAGGATGATGGCCTTATGGATAATACCATTATTTTTTATTACGGAGATCATGGGGGCGTTTTACCTAGGAGTAAAGGATACATTTATGAAAGTGGACTACATGTCCCTATGATCGTCTATTTTCCAAAGAGATGGAAGCATTTGGCACCTGTCCAGCTTGGCACTCGATGTGATGCATTTGTTCAATTCATAGACCTGGCTCCTACTGTTTTAAACTTGGCCGGGGTATCAATACCGGACCAGATAGATGGAAAACCATTTCTAGGAAAAGGTCTTACGAAAGCTGAAATCAATGAAAGGAATTCCTGCTTTAGTTATGCGGATAGGTTCGATGAAAAATATGATTTGACCAGAGCATTGCGCAAAGGAAAATTTAAATACATTCGAAATTATCAACCTTTTAATGTTGATGCCCTTTATAATTTTTACCGATACAAAATGTTGGCTTATCAGGAGTGGGCAGATTTATTTAAAGATGGTTCCTTAAATCTATACCAGCAACAGTTTTTTAAAGCAAGAACACCAGAAGCTTTATACGACTTAGCCAGTGACCCACATGAAATTAACAACTTGGCCGATGATCCTGAGCGGAGGGATATTTTAGTTTCCATGCGAAAAGAATTGCAAGACCATCTAAAATCTATGCCCGATCTCAGTTTTTTCCCGGAACCTTATTTTTTGGAGAAAGGACTTAAAAATCCAGTTCAATTTGGCCAAAAAAACAAATCTGAAATTGCCGCTTTAGTTGATATTGCGGACTTGAGCCTGATTCCATTTAAATCCGCCAGACCCAAATTGAAAAAAGCTCTAAAATCATCTGATCCTTGGCAACGATATTGGGGACTTATAGTCTGTACTACTTTTGGGAAAGAAGCATTTCCGCTGAAGAAAAAGATAGAAAAAATTATGTACAACGATGCTGAGAATTTAGTTCGTATGAGAGCGATTGAGTATTTGGGACTTAATGGATTGAGTATACCCAATCAATTAGTGCAAAAACTTATTGAACAAGCCAGCTCCAAGCCGGAAGCCAATTTAATGCTCAACACAGTTGCGCTCTTGGAAACTGTTAATCCAAACTTCAATATTCAGATAGATCCATCAAGTGTGGATCCTTCTTGGATAGCGACTGAAAACGATTTAGTCAACCGACGGTTTCAATTTATCAATAGTAAGTAGCTAAAATGATCAAAACAATTATTAACAAACAGTTGCAATTTGAACAAAAATATATTTTATGAATATTAGAAATATTAGGTGGTCTGTATCAGTCTTGTTATTGGCCATCATTATAACTTCATGTAATGAACAAACTGATCAGAGCAATACTGACCAAGGTATTGAGGAGAAATTACCAAACATTGTTATTATTTATGCGGATGACCTTGGTTATGGAGATGTAGGTGCCTATGGTGCTACTGAAATGCCGACACCTAATATCGATCGTTTAGCAAAAGAAGGCATGAAGTTAACCAACGGATATGCTTCATCCGCTACGTGCAGCCCTAGTCGCTATGCCCTCCTCACTGGCCGTTATCCCTGGCGAAACGAAAGAGCTAAGATCTTGCCAGGTACGGCTCCTTTATTAATTGACACCAGTGAAATGACTATACCCAAGATGTTACGCAAGAGAGGTTATCATACTGGGATTGTTGGTAAATGGCATCTCGGTTTAGGCAGTGGAAATGTGGACTGGAATAAACCCATAACTCCAGGACCGAATCAAGTTGGCTTTGATTACTCTTACATTATGGCTGCGACGCAAGACCGGGTACCAACCGTATATATTGAAAACGGTGATGTGTTGGGTTTGGAGGCTGACGATCCAATAGAGATCAATTATAAAGAAAATTTTCCAGGAGAACCGACGGGTAAGGACAATCCGGAAATGCTTAAAATGAAATGGCATCATGGACACAACAGTAGTATAGTTAATGGTATCCCGCGGATTGGATATATGAAGGGTGGAGAAAAGGCTAAATGGGTGGATGAAAATATGGCAGACACCTTCTTGGTTCGTGCCCAAAAATACGTGATTGAACATAAAGATGAACCCTTCTTTTTGTTTTATACTTTGCAACAGCCTCATGTCCCGCGAACACCTCATCAAAGATTTGTTGGCACATCCGGTATGGGTCCTAGAGGGGATGTCATCGTTGAAGCAGATTGGTGTATCGGTGAATTCATTAAGACGCTGGAAGCCGAAGGACTACTTGAAAATACGTTGGTCATACTCTCCAGCGATAACGGACCTGTACTCAACGATGGATACTATGACGACGCAGTTGAAAAAATAGGTAATCATAAACCGGCTGGACCCTTGAGAGGAGGAAAGTATAGTTTATTCGAAGCAGGTACTCGCGTACCGTTCATAACTTATTGGAAAGGTAAAATCACACCGGGCGTTTCTGATGCCATGATTTCTCAAATAGATTTACTGGGTTCTATAGCAGCGCTCGCTGGTAGTAATGACCGGGGCGAAGACAGCCAAAACTTAATAGATGTGCTATTGGGTAAAAGTAATAACGGAAGAAGTGAATTGGTTTTAGAAGCTACTACCAGGACCGCATTGCGAAAAGGCAATTGGGTGTATATTCCTCCATATGATGGTCCGGCAAAAAATAATTATGTCAATATTGAATTGGGAAATAATCCTGAAAACCAATTGTATAATTTAGAAGACGACTTAGGACAACAAAACAATCTCGCCCAATCCAATCCTGAAAAACTTGAAGAAATGATCGCATTGTTTGCTGAGATACGTGGTGAAGGATCTAAGGAAGTAGAACAGTTGGAGTTGAAGTAGAACCTCCCATTGGAATTTTAAATGTTCTATGCTGAATGTTGAGTCCACTCCGGAAAACATACCAAATCAAAAAAGTTTGTTCCCGGAGTGGACTCAATGTTGAATGTTAACACAGCATTTGCATTAGTGGTTATCCTCACTTTATATGAGAGTGGATGGGTGAATCCATAAAATAGAAATACCCTTAAAACCCCATAAAAGGGTTGCCATGATTGATAATTGCAGATTAACGATTGATGACTGCTTATCTTTTTTTCTACTATTCAAGAATCCCACAGCCTACTGCTCGCAGCACAGCGATCTCAGATCTCGTAGCGAAGCGATCCGTTTTCTATTTTAATCACTCGACCTCTATAGCCCCCAAATCCGGAAGCCCTTTAATTTTGTTACCGAAAATGTCTTTACCCACATTTAGACCTATTTTTAATCCAACTGTGTCGTTAGGAATATTTGGAATTACGATGCCTTGGTCTCTGATAAGCTTTACGTTTGTTGGAATATAATCAACCAAATCGATACCACCTTTTTTTGAAAACTGAGGATCTCCAGTTCGTACTTTGCCAGGTTGAATAAGGACTTCTTTAGGCCAGAAAGAATTTGATAAGAATAAATTCTGCTCAAAAACCACATTGGGTATA
The DNA here is from genome assembly GCA_024639065.1 of Lewinellaceae bacterium. Taxonomy (GTDB): domain Bacteria; phylum Bacteroidota; class Bacteroidia; order Chitinophagales; family Saprospiraceae; genus JAHEJC01. The sequence goes on from JAHEJC010000014.1 coordinate 16,959, forward strand.
TCGCCAAAACCACCAATATCCGGATTATATTGATCGCCTAATACTGCTTTGCTAGGTCCTTCTACGTAGAAAAGGTTATTAGCCACTAAAACACCTTCCGCAGTTTTAGTAATGGCTATTTTTGAGATAATGTCGGCATTTGCATAAATCGTATTGTTGTAAAAATAACTATTGTAAGGACCATGCCTTTCTTTATTTCTGCCTACATAGCCACTTAACCAAAAAGTTTTTCCTTCCTGGAATGCCCCTGCTTTCCCTTTCTCTCTATGTCCATCATTTATACTGATATTATATCGATAAGCGCAATTTCGATTGTTTCCCAATATTTCACAAAAACCTCCTGCATTGTGCGCGCTTAGATTATACTGAACCACTATATGATTGCAGTTGAAATCAATATGACACCCAGCGGAATCTGCTGGGCCATTGGCATGCATAAAATAATTATTTTCTACAATCACATCGTCAGACCCCCAGGTCCACAAGCCACTCCCTCTACCCCACTTGCGAGTGTCATCGGCACTTCCGGAATGAGAAACAAAATTTCCACTGATATGTCCGTTTATAATTCCACTCATTTGTATCCCTGGACCACCTGTTCTTAAGACTCGGTTATGGAGTACACGTACATCTTGTATATTGTGATTCCTCCCCGTAAATTTTATTCCGGTATGAGCCACATTACTAATAACACAATCTTCTACTTCTAAATCTTTCAATTCCGCATTCTCCACTTGATTGATAAACCGAATACCCCACCCATAGCTTTGAGTGCCATTTGCTGTACGTACTTCCTCTTCACCTCTTAAATATCCTTTATCTTCAAAGAACACATCCTGAACAGAGAGATTAGACAACACTATTCCTTGACTAATTCCTGCGTGCGTAGTTTTTACCAATACGCCACAGCGCATCAAGGGAGCTGTTTCATCCTGGTCTCTTACACCACCTCCATTCGCTTTTATCATCAAATTCTCGACTAATATATGGCTGCAGTCTTGAATTAGAATTCCATTTAGGAATCCTTGCGCATCAATGCTGGCCCGATCATTTTCTATACTTTTAGACCAGACATAACTGGTAATCACAATAGGATTTTGATCGGATCCCTTGATGTCTTTCAAAATGATTGAACCAAAAAATGTTTGGCCAGCGCATAACAAGACCGTGTCTCCTGGCATCAATTTAACTGATTGAATTTTATCGAGACTTTGGAATGGATATATTAATGAAGTCCCTGGGTTATCATCGTGCCCCCGGTTTGCATCAAAGTAATAGTTAGTGGCATTCAAATTACTGGCCAGAAAAAAACTAATCCAAATCAAAGTACCCCAAAAACTTTTAAGTAAAATTTGATGAATCATTTCATTAAGGATTAATTAAGACAATATAATCAATGGTCAATCGAACATGAGGGCAGAAATGTGTCAAAAACAAGGAATAAAAAGGTCAAAATTGGTTATTTCACGTACCTCCCCTTATTATTGAACTTTTTATACCCTGAAAATTGCCTAAAAATCCTCAACTTGGTCTTATTAAATAAAGATGAACGATGAAAAAACCTACTCCATCTAATTCAAGAAAAATAAATTATATAAAATGGATTTGGCTTTGTTTCCTGGTTATCTCAATCAGTGGATGTAATCGAATTGTACAAAAACCAATTGAAAAATCAAATCCTAACTTGATCATTATTTTAGTAGACGATATGGGTTATGGAGATGTTGGTTTTAATGGATGCAAAGATATTCCAACGCCAAATATTGATCGTATCGCCCAACGAGGGGTAACCTTTACCAATGGATATGTTACCTGGGGAGCTTGTGGACCAAGTAGAGCTGGAATGATAACCGGCAGATATCAAGATCGATTTGGATTTAGTAGAAACCCTTTATTCGCTCCCAACGATCCGAATCAAGGTCTTCCCTTAAGTGAGGAAACATTGGCTAGTGTATTGAAAAGAGCCGATTACAAAACAGTTGCACTAGGCAAATGGCATCTGGGAGCACACCCCAGTCAACGACCCTTACAGCGAGGATTCGATCATTTCTTTGGATTCTTAACTGGCGGGCATAGATACTTTCCTGAGGAATGGACTTTACAAGACGCCTACGCGGTAACCCAACAATTTGATGCTTATAAAACCAAACTATTAGATGACGAAATCCGCATCGAAGAAACAGAATACTTAACGGATGCGCTGTCCAGAGAGGCGGTTAATTATGTCAAAGAACTAAAAGATCATCCCTTTTTTATGTACCTGGCCTATAATGCGCCGCATACGCCTTTGCAAGCCACGGAAAAATATCTGAATAGGTTCAAACACATTAAAGAAAGAAAACGCAGGATTTACGCCGCTATGGTCAGTGCCATAGATGATGGCGTCGGTTTGTTGTTGGATGAACTAGAGGCATCTAATATCGATGACCATACACTAATCGTTTTCTTATCGGACAATGGAGGTCCAGAACGTACTAATGGCTCTGACAATGGTCCCCTAAGGGGCCAAAAAGGAACTCTCTTTGAAGGGGGCGTACGGGTTCCATTTGCCATGCAATGGCCAGGAAGAATTCCAGCAGGATCCGTTTATGATTTTCCTGTGAGTTCACTAGATATTTTCTCTACTTTCATCGCCCAAGCACAAAAGAAAGTAACACTCAAAAATGAGGTAGACGGTGTGAATCTCCTACCGTATATTACTGGTAAAAAGAGTGGTTTCCCGCATGAACAATTATTTTGGCGGATTTATGACAAACAACATACAGCCATTCGAGCAGGAAATAAAAAATTGTTTGTGTCCCAAGATTCAAGTTTTGTGTATGATTTGCAAAATGATCTTTCAGAATCCATAAATCTCTTGCCTGGCCAAAAAGAAACTGGGCTCAAACTAGAAAAAATATATCAGGATTGGAGTATGAATATCATAGATCCCGTCTTTCTTGGGCTTGGTCAGAATAAAGAATATAACCAATTGCATCCGGACCGATTCGGGAGGCCAGAAAAGTAAAAAATAACTCATTTGAAATCAATACAATTACAAGCTCCATTTTGCTGGACACATAAAATCGGGCTCTTTTTTATTCTCGGAGTTTCGATCGTCTATTTCGGAAATTGTACTCAAAAAAAAGTTCAAATACTTGTCCCAAATGTTTTGGTCATCCTTGTTGATGATGCAGGTTATGCGGATTTTGGATTTATGGGTAGTGCGGATCTAGAAACGCCCAATATTGACCAATTGGCAGCAAATGGAATCATATTTACCGATGCACATGTAAGTGCTAGCGTTTGTGCCCCCTCCAGAGCAGGACTACTTACCGGTAGATACCAACAAAGATTCGGATTTGAATGTAATGCATTATCTCATTTTCAAGGAATTGACACCAGTGAATGGACCATTGCTGAGATGATGAAATCAGGTGGTTACCAGACAGCAGCTTTTGGAAAATGGCACGTAGGTGACGCGCCTGAATCAAGACCTAATGCGCGAGGATTTGATCATTTTTATGGGTTTCTTTCAGGTGCTCGAAGTTATTTTCCCAATCCAAACGAGGACCAACCAGGGCATCTCAAAAGTATCAGAAGCAATGACACATTCACCAACTTTGAAGGATATCTTACTGACGTATTGGCTACAGAGGCAATAAAATTTATTGATCAGCATGCTGAAGATCCATTCTTTATTTATTGGTCTCCTAACGCAGTGCATACACCGATGGAAGCTACGGAAGAAGACCTGGTTAAATTTGAAGGGCACTCCAGGCAAAAACTAGCTGCCATGACCTGGTCCTTAGATAGAGCAATAGGCCATATTATTGAGAAATTGGAAAACGAAAATTTACTAGACAATACGTTGATCTTCTTTTTGAGTGACAATGGAGGCGCAACTACTAATCAATCTTCAAATCTTCCCTTGAAAGGCTTTAAAGGAAATAAATATGAGGGTGGGCATCGAATCCCTTTTTTTATCCACTGGCCTAACAAAATCAAGCAACCCTCAAAGTTTGACGGCCTGACTTCTTCTCTGGATATTATGGCCACCTGTGCCGATGTGGCCAACGTAGATAACCCAACAGTACAATTGGATGGAGTAAGCCTAGTACCTTATATTGAAGGTCGTTCAACAGGTAATCCACATCATAAATTGTATTGGAGAAAAGAAGGAATGGCTGCTACAAGAAATGATCAATTTAAAATGATTCGTATCCAGGATTTAGGCTATAGGCTTTATGATTTACAAGGAGATCTGGCTGAATCCAGGGACTTAAGCGAATCCAATATGCGAACATTAAATTCCATGCAAGATCAATTGGCTGACTGGGAGGATGAAATGATAGATCCACTTTGGGTAGAATCTCCTGAATGGAATCAGGTTACCTGGTACATCCACCAAGATTTATTTAACAATAATCAAATCCGAATTAAATCGCCACAAGGTTTATCTAAAATAAGTAACTGATGAATAGAATCCTTCGTAGATGGTTTATAAACTAATTGTCCTTTTAATTATTTTAATACTGCTAATAATTTCTATTTCAAAATGGAAGTGGCATCCCTTTATAGCCCTCCTTTTAGCTGGAATGTCATTGGGTTTATTTTTAGGATTTGGCGGGACGGAAACTGTCGAGGTTTTACTGGAAGGATTTAGCGGTACACTCAAATGGATTGCCATTGTGGTTATACTGGGTGCATTTATCGGTGAGGTAATTAATGAGACGGGAGGAGCTAAACGTATTTCAGATGCGGTAATTAAACGGACGGGTGAAAAGAAATTGCCGTGGGCTATGGGTATTACCGGCTATCTAGTCTCTATCCCAGTATTTGTCGATGTAGCCTATATTGTTTTACAGCCAGTTATAGAAGCACTCGCAGCACGTGTTAAAAAACCGGTTTTGGTTATAGGGCTTTCACTCACTGCTGGCCTTACTGTTTCACATACACTCATTCCACCTACTCCAGGTCCATTAGCGGTAGCATCTTTGTTGGGAGCGGATCTGGGAAGACTGCTATTAATCAATGCATGTGTAGGTATATTTGCCATGATAGGTGGTATTCTCTGGGCTTCAAACTTTTGTAAGAATTCGTGGCTACCCTATGACAAAAAACTTGAACAAATTCACATCGAAGCAAATGATATTGAAGCAAAACAATCCAAGGGTCATTCAGTCATCTTGGATTTAATGCCGATCCTGGTGCCTATAATCCTTATGGGCTTTGGTGCTTTTTTCGACAAAACAGATACAAGTTTTTTAGGCCAGACGATTTCCCTAATCAGTATACCTATGATCGCGGTATTAATTGGGGCTGGTATTGCTTTGGTTCAATTATTAAGTCAAAAGGCCAAAACTTCTGTGAATCAATTAGTCGAACAAGCCATCATTAAATCCGCATTGGTTATTATGATTACCGGCGCAGGAGGCTCATTTGGTTATATCATTCGAGAAAGTGGAATCCAGGATTCATTGGCAGATTTTTTTGTAGGTATTCCCTTTCTGGGCTTCTTACTGCCTTTCATTGTGGCGGCTGTATTGACCACAGCTACGGGTTCGATTACCGTTTCCCTAATAGGAACAGCATCCATCATTGGACCCATGGCTAGTAGTATGCCTTACTCAATAGAAATGATGGCTGCATTAATTGGAGCCGGATCCTTTTGTGTATTCCATGCCAACTCAAGCTTTTTTTGGCTACTCAATCGATTACATGAGGTCCCGGTAAATATATTATATCGAACCTACACTTTACAATCACTGGTTATGGGAATATCAGGACTTATCGGCATATTGGTTTTACGACTAATAGGTATTGTGTAAACAGATAGACGTTGGAAGGGTCTAAACTTCGTCAAGCTCAGTATCCAGAATGATATTCTGACCTTCATAAAACCTGGAGATGTATTATTCTATTAGCCTGGGGATATAACGAAGTGAAAAACCAGGTGTAAGTATCCGGTCTAACCGTTTGGCGCCTATTTTTCCTTGGCCAAAATTGTAACAAACTCCGCATAGCTATGAATCAGTTCCGCGGGTCACGAATCAGAACCAGGATTCTATAGAAAATAAAATCTAACTCACCGACTATTCTTTCCCAGGGTTATTCCCGGCCAATCATCGGTTCGAAAAGGAGTCATAGGCAATCCATCCCGATTGTACATATTACAAACCGGATTAGTAGCCCAGGCATAGCGGACAGCTACCGGATTTTCTATTTGCTCACTCCAAATTTCCATTTGAGTAGAACTGATAATTGTTGCTTCAGCATGCACAAATTTTTGGTCCGCTCCAGCAATGGTAAAACCTTGCGGTTCTTGGGTATCAAAAGCATAAAGGCCCTTCCCCTCATTATTGAATGTAATAGTGATTTTATTGCCATCAATTTTTAAAGAGCTATACGTTGGCCCCATAAACTGGATATCTTTGTTATAGTCCTTAGCCAATGCCCAACGAGCTAGACGGTTTGCAACTGTTTGTTTGTTCCGGGGATGTATATCCCTTCCTTCTCCCACATCAATTATGACTGCTTGACCAACATTTGGTAGTCGATCCATGGTCATGGTTTGTGCTTCTCGTAATTCAGCCCAGTTACTGTCATCAGGCTCGTCCTTTTCAGCTTGGAAATCGGCTAATTGAACATAATAAAACGGAAAGTCGCCTTGACCCCATTCATCTCGCCAGTGTTGAATCATCATGGGGAAAAGGTCACGATATTGATAGGCTCGTCCTGCATTAGATTCTCCCTGATACCAAATAACCCCTTTGATTCCATAGCCAATAGTAGGATGTAAAACACCATTATAAATATTTCCAGGCCGGTGTTGTCCGACCATGATATTTCTAGGTCTATTTGGTCTTCTGTAGGAACGATCTTCTTCTTCTGTAGCCTCCCACTCAGCCACTTCTTTTTCCCAATTTTCAAGTTCCTTATCAAAATCAAAATTTAATTCCTGGTCTTTCCACCAAGCCATCAATTCAGTATATTGATCATCCTTTTCCATAACATCTTTCCTAACCCAGGCCTCCGCGGAGGAGCCACCCCATGCGTTATCAATCAAGCCAATCGGTACATCCAATGCATGATGAAGTCGACGCCCAAAAAGATAGCCTACTGCTGAGAAGTCCCTGACCGTTTCTGGTGAACAAGTGGTCCAAGCTCCTTCAAAATCATTCCGTGCCTCTTGGGTCCCCACTAGAGGAACCGTAATTAAACGAATGTTGGGATACTTAGCCGTCATAATCGCCAGCTCAGCACTATTTGTATTTATTAATGGCCATTGCATATTGGATTGACCTGAACATATCCAAACTTCTCCGACCAGGACATCATCGAAAAAAAACTTCGACTTTTCACCTTTGATGAACATCTGATAAGGACCACCGGCAGGAATCGGTCTAAGTTTGATTTTCCAATATCCCTGTTGGTCGGCTTTCGTGGAATGACTTTGTCCATAGATCTCGACATTAACATTTTCTCCAGGGCTTGCCCAACCCCAAACCGGGTTGGATTGTTTTTGTTGTAATACCATATGGTCGCCAAAGATCGCGGGCAACCTCATTTGCGCATTTAACATTATATTGAAAAGTAAGGCAACAACGACTGGAAAAAATGATCGGAGAAGCATGTTATTTAGTTTATATTTTGTAACAAATCTATTTTTGAACGTGCTTTAGTCTTTCACAAGCATCAATAAAAATAAAGATTTGTAAACAGGTTTTAGATTATGTTTATGTGAGCTCAAATTACGGAACCGATTACAGAAATGCGCATTTTTAATTAGATTTAATTATTTTGAATATCTTCTTTTGTATTTAGGGAAAAATGCTGGTTACATTTTATGAAGTACATTTATACTTTTACTCTAGTCAGCCTACTTATTTCATGTACTGGACTAACAAATGGTAATGAAAAGGGAAGGCCTAATATCTTGTTCATTGCGGTTGATGATCTACGTCCCGAATTGGGTTGTTACGGAAATGAAGTAGTTAAGTCGCCCAACATAGATCGTTTAGCTCAAGAAGGCTTTCAGTTTATAAATCACTATGTTCATGTGCCTACTTGCGGAGCTTCACGTTTTAGCTTACTCACTGGACTGCTTCCTAGATCTATTGGACATCTCAGTAATATGGTTATTGCAGACTCCTTGTCTACAAAACCAGAAAGTGACAAGCCTGAATCGTTTGTGCATCAATTGCGCCGAAATGGATACTATACCGTTGGAATTGGAAAGATATCGCATATGCCTGATGGGTATGTGTATGGATATCAGGAACCCATTTCACAAATTAAGGAAATGCCGTATAGCTGGGATGAATTCAAGTTCGACCATAGTAAATGGGGTACAGGACATAATGCTTTTTTTGGTTATGCAGATGGTACTAATCGAAATGATCTGAAAAAACAAGTTAAACCCTATGAAGCAGCAAACGTCGAAGATGATGGCTACCCAGATGGTCTTACGGCAAACCTAGCTATCCAAAAATTAGAAGAATTAAAAAAACAGGATAATCCTTTCTTTATGGCGGTCGGATTCTTCAAGCCACACCTCCCTTTTAATGCACCAAAAAAATATTGGGATTTTTACGATCCTGAAGAAATACCTCTAAGCATCACTCCTGATTTGCCAATAAATATTAACACCGCCAGCCTTCATGGTAGCGGAGAATTTAACCAATATGCTTTGGGGGAAGAAAAAGCGAGCTTAGAAAAGAACGTATCTGATGCATATGCTCGAAAATTAAGACATGCCTACTATGCTTGTGTCAGTTATATCGATGCACAGATTGGAAAATTAGTCGCAGCACTAAAAAATGAGGGCCTAGACCAGAATACCATTGTTGTTCTATGGGGCGATCATGGATGGCATTTAGGCGATCAGCGAGTTTGGGGAAAACACACCTTGAATCATCGTTCTTTACGAAGTCCCTTGATCATTAAATTGCCGAAACAATACCAAAATCAAGCAATCAACCAGGTAGTCTCCACCATTGACATTTATCCCACCATACTAGATCTTTGTCAGGTAGACAAGTCTGCTAAAACAGATGGCAATAGTTTATCTCCACTAATGAGTAATCCATTGATGCAATGGGAGTATCCCAGTTATTCTTATTTCAGAAAAGGCATTACCATGCGGACAAACAAATATCGCCTGACCAAATATTTTAGAGCCGAACAGCCAAGTCTGGAATTGTATAATCTTGAAACGGATCCCTATGAAATGTCAAATGTAGCCGGGCAATATCCGGATTTAGTCAGGCAGCTAATGCCTATGCTAGATAAAGGTGACACCGGACTATATAAATAGATAGTTAGAGTAAGATCATACGATCATTAGTTTTAGTATTTCAACCTATTATTTCAATCTAATTTGAGTAATTCAAGATTCAATCTAGCGATTAGAATTTGAGTGGATATGAATATTAGTGCGGAACGAAAAATAAGCTAAAACGGATAGATGCTGACCAGAAATTGAAATCAAGTACAAATCCTATCCTGAATTAATTTTACTCAATCTCCTTTATTTCGAGCACCACGCTTCTCCTATTTGCAGAAACATCTGGATTAAACCCAACTTTTATCAAATATTCACCTGAAAAATGCAGTGTACTATCAATTGGTGAAACTGTATTTGGATATATATTCAGTTCTTTTATCTGATACTGCTTTGCAGGATCCAGCCCTTTTAAACGAACTGGTTCAACAGAATAATTAGCTCGATAGCGATTGCTTACGAGATAAGAAAAAACAACCGAACGGCTTTTGGTGGAATCAACAAATTGAAAACAAGCAAATGGTTTTTCATACGGACTTTGCAATCGATACAAATCTCCATGCCATAAAATATCACTAAATGATTGATAATTTGATACGGCCTCTTGACAAAATTTTAGATCATTTTCATCTAAATCGTCTACCACGATGTCAAAACCAAGTTTACCCATAGAAGCTACATCGGTACGGTATTTTATACTTGCATTTTTATCCCAATCGGTCACATGGGCGCACATCGCAATGGCGGGATAGAAATAAGAATATTCCCACTGCATAAAAACACGATCCACAGGGGCTGTATTGTCACTCAGCCAAAATTCTGTAAAATATTGAAGAGCCCCGTAATCCACTCGACCACCTCCACCAGAGCATAACATAATCGGCACTTTCGGATACTTTAAGCGTACCCGGTCCAATACTTTATAGAGTCCATTTACGTAATCTGTATATAAATGCGATTGTGGCATCCGCTGCCTGTCCAGATAGGCTGACCAAGCGTTATAAATAATGGAATTAGCATCCCATTTCACATAAGCAATATCCGGATTTTTTGTAAAAATAGTATCAAAAACTCCAAATACATAATCCTGAACAGCTGGGTTGGACAAGTCCAATACCAATTGATTACGGTAGTAAAATTCTTTTCGATCCGGTTGGCGGATTACCCAATCCCGGTGGTTTTCATATAACTCACTTTTGGGATTTACCATTTCTGGCTCAATCCAAATTCCGAATTTAATTCCTTTGTTGTTGGCTTCTTGTACAAGATAGTTTAAACCACGGGGTAGTTTATTCCTGTTTTCTTGCCAATCTCCCAATCCGGCTCGATCATTGTTCCGGGGATATTTATTGGCAAACCAGCCATCATCCAATAAAAATAAATCTACTCCTAAAGTTTTGGCACCATCAAACAATCCAACTAATTTATCTTCATCAAAATCAAAATAGGTAGCTTCCCAGTTATTGAGTAGAGTCAATCTGTCCCCTTCTCCATCATAGATGCGATACTTGCGTGCCCATCGATGCATGTTCCTACTAGCATCTCCTGTACCATGCCCAGAATAGGTAAAAATAAAATGTGGCGTTTCAAATGATTGATTAGCAGCTAATCGATATTCAGCTGAATGGTCATTCACGCCGGCTATAAAGCGCAAATTGCCATATCTGTCTTTTTCAAAGTCAAACCGATAGTTGCCAGACCAGGCCAAATTTGCGAGGATGACCTTTCCTTCTTCTTCGTTCGCTTCACTATCTAAAGAAAGTAAAAATGTGGGGGGTGCATATAAATTGGCCCGGGTACCCAGTTTGGAATCTAAGACCTTTATTCCATTGGTGAGTAGTTGTGTTTCAGGCTGCATTTCTTCGGCCCACGATCCATGATAGTGTGTTAGGTAAAAGTTATTGTTTCTAAAATAGAGGTTAGCTGAGGCATATTTTTTCAATTCAATGATACCTTCTTCTCCATTTTTGATCATCGTCCATAGTTCAAATACATTTTCCTCTTGATAAACTTTGTAAAACAACTGTACCGCTGTTTTATATACAGGATCCAAAAGTTCTATCATGGTCAAAGTTATATGGTCATCTAAAATAGTGGTACTATGTTCAACATATTCTAACTCCGTTGACGGATTACCATCAGCATGAAGAATATGTAACGCTGGCTCAGCGATATTCCAAGTACCACTAGGCGTGTAGATGTGATTGAAGACATCTTCATTAGTACCTTCATAACGAAGCTGTCTAACAATGTCTTTATATTCGTCAGTGTTGGATAATCTCAATCCAAAATAAACTTGACGCAATCGTTTATCCTGATCAGCGTGGATCACCATAGCATGTGTTGAACTTTCAATAGGGATAATCGTTTGAGCCGAATGTTGGAGAACAAAAATGAAACTGGTGAGCACTAATAAAAGTATGCGCATTCCTGTAAATTTTAATTTTAACCAATAGAATGAAGTATGTCAGACACACCAACCTATTTTAAAAACTTGTCCGTTATATTGAGCAATCTTTAAAAAACTCTGGTCTTTGAATCTAATAATGCATTAGCTTCTGTTTTGGTAAATTGGGAATTTGCATTATCCCAGTTTAATTCTTTATTCGGAAAACGATTGGCAACCACTCCTAAGAGAATAGACTCTGATAATCTAGCAGCGTATGAAAACGGAGCACTGGTCTGATCTTTTCCCAAGCAAGCATCAACAAATTGATGATAATGGTCTTGTTTATCCAGCTCAGGAAAATCGATTTTTTCAAACTGTTTATTTACAATCAATTTTGGAAAATCAATATGGGGTAATAAGAGTCTACCCTTTTCACCAATAAACATGGCCCCTTGGTCAGGCAATTTTTCACCTGCAGGCATTTTTAGATCTTTGTGGTTCTCTGGAGCATTTACTCCATCATACCAAACCCATTTCAATTGGTCCGTAGTATAAGGAGTACCAGGAAATTCATAGGTTACCACATTTTCTTCAGGATGACCAAATCCAGTTGGTTTCCTGCATTTGGTTTTGATCGTCCTGGGAACATCCAAAGCTAATGCCGTATAAGGTGTATCGAAAATATGTACCCCCATATCCCCAAGGGTACCGCACCCATAGTCCAATAATTTTCTCCATTGCCCAGGGTGATATATTTTATCTTTATAGGGTCGTTTGGGCGAGGTGCCTAACCAAAGGTTCCAGTCCAAAGTAGAAGGGATGGGATCTTCCCCAAGTGGTGCCGGGCCATCATAACCCCAATTTTTATTAGACCAGGCCCGCACAACTTTTACCTTACCAATAATACCAGATTGAATTAACTGTACAGTACCTCGATACTGATTCCAGGAATGGATCTGTATCCCCATTTGAGTAACCAAATTATTTTCGGCTGCCAGTTTTCGCATGGCTCTGGCTTCGGATACATGATGCGTCAATGGCTTTTGGCAATATACAGGTTTTCCCAGATTCATGGCCATCAACGATGCTGGAGCATGCGTGTGGTCTGGAGTAGATACTATTACGGCATCAATGGCACTTCCGACCTGGTCAAACATTCTACGATAATCTGAAAAAACTTTGGCGCCTGAATGTAGCTTTTGAGCTTTCGATAATTTTTTGGAATCCACATCACACAAAGCCGTGACAACTACTGATTTATGAGAAGCAATCGATTCCAGATCAGCACCACCCATTCCTCCGACACCTATGTGCGCCGTTCGCAACGAATCAATCTTTATTCGTTTCCAAACTGAAGATGGCAATAACGTCATACTGGAGAAAGTGGTCGTATTCTTTAAAAAATCTCTTCTTTTCATAATTTTTAATCTTTGCTACCTAATTAATTGAGGAAATTTGCACTAAAAATACGCATCTGAATCGGGAAAAAGCGATTTTGACAAACATCGTTTATATTTTTTAAGCACCATTTTTCTAAAGACCATTATAAATTGTAAATTCGGTGCAATTTAAAAGAAGTTGATTTGGAAAATAGAGGATTTCTTGGTTCTCTTCCTAAGCCCTAAAATTCAAATGCTATGCGCACACACCCGACGAAAAACAAAAAACTCACCTGCCTGATTTCTTTGATTGTCGTATTAATGCTTTCAGCTTGTTCGATTAATAAAGACCTCACCGAATCAAGTATCAAACCACCAAAAAACATAATATTGATGATTGGTGATGGTATGGGATTGACTCAAGTTTCTACTGCTTTCTATTATCAGGATATACCGAGCAATTTCAATCGATTTAAATATATAGGACTTCACCAGAATACACCAAGCAGCCATAAAGTAACTGACTCGGCATCCGGAGCCACCGCCTTTTCGGCCGGTGTAAAGACCTACAATGGAGCAATAGGCGTGGACCAGGATACGGTGGCAGTGCCGACTATTTTGGAGATGATGGCCAATGGTGGTTGGAGTACTGGGTTAGTGGCTACTTCCTCCATAGTCCATGCCACCCCGGCTTCTTTTTATGCGCACACAGCTTCTCGAAACAGTTACGAAGAAATAGCCCGGCAATTGGTGTATGCCCCAGTTAACTTTTTTGCAGGAGGTGGAATCCAATTTTTTGCAGAGCGCTCAGACAACCTCAATTACATCGATTCTCTGGAACAGGAAGGGTTTGAGGTAGATACTACAAATCTATCTACTTCCAGATTAGATATAACTAAGAAATATGCCTATTTATTGGCTCCCGATGGCATGCCCAAAATGCAAGAAGGCCGGGGAGATTTTCTACCTAATGCTACCCAAATGGCCTTGAAACATCTATCACAGCATGAAGATGGGTTTTTTCTAATGGTAGAAGGTTCCCAGATTGATTGGGGAGGTCATAACAATGACGCTAATTATGTTATCCAGGAAACATTGGATTTTGACAAAACTATTGGATTGGCGCTTGACTTCGCAGAAAAAGACCAGAATACCCTTGTAATCGTTACTGCTGACCACGAGACCGGTGGATTATCCTTGTCTGCGGCCACCATATTTGGTCAGGGGGATTATTCCAAAATAATCCCATCCTTTTCTACTGGAAATCACTCGGCAGCATTGATACCTGTATTTGCCTACGGACCAGGCGCTGAACATTTCATGGGTATTTATCAGAACCATGAAATTTTTGATAAAATGCTACAAGCTCTTAAGATGGATGCTGCCCCTTAGTACCAGATTCCATCAACTTAATAAACATTAAACTTAAACACTTCCTCGAAAAATAAGGAGGTTATAGGGCGATTCCGCAGCGAAGTATGTAATTTAGATTTGATGTCTAATTATTGATCCAGATTAATAAAATAAAAATTATTTTTTACCAAAAGAAATTTATGAATATTCATAAAAATAGAATCAAGAATAACCAACGATCACTAATTGTGCTTCTCGTCTGTTCTGTGATATTCGTCTCATTTTCTTCGTCAAAGCAATCCAGTACTACTTCTTCAATTAAAGGTGTAAAAATCGGTGCTATAACCTACAGTTGGAGATCCATGTCCTGGGATGCTAAAGAGATACTCCAATTCTGTAAAGAGACAGGAATCACTTCTCTTGAAATGATGGGCAGTGTCGCTGAAGATTATGCAGGTATTCCTCCTCAACCACCTAGGCTAAGAAGAGGTGAACCTATCAGTGAAGACGAAAGAAAAACCTTCCGCCTGAACATGGCCAAAGCCAACGAGGCAAGACGGCTTTGGAGAATTAGTGCCGGAATGGATAAATTTGTAGAATTACGCAAAATGTATAATGATGCAGGAATCGATATACACATCGTAAAATTTGCACCAGCTCGCTGGACAGATGAAGAGATCGATTATGCTTTTAATGCAGCCAAAGCGCTAGGCGCAAAAGGTATAACCAATGAAATAGGGTTAGAAGCTGCCAAAAAACTAGGCCCTTTTGCTGAAAAACATAATTTATATGCCATCTTTCATAACCATATGCAGCCCGGTGAACCCGGTTTCAATTTTGATGATTACCTAGCATTCTCTCCGATGAATATGCTCAATTTTGATGTAGGGCATTATATGGGGGCTACCGGAAAACATCCAAATGAAATTATTGAAAAGTACCATGACCGAATCGTCAGCCTCCATTTAAAGGACAAAACATCAAATAAGAACAATCCTCCAAATATGAACCAGCCCTGGGGAATGGGTAATACACCCATCGCTGATATTCTGAAACTAATCGAAAAAAATGATTGGCCGATCCATTGTGATATTGAGCTTGAATATGAGATTCCGGAAGGTTCGGATGCGGTGAAAGAGACCGCTAAATGTGTGGCATTTTGTGAGAAAATATTGCGTTAGAATAATAAACCATACATCTTTGAAAGCCAAAATTATTAAAAGTTTACACATCAACAATCAGGCATGATGCTCAATTAAAGAGGGACAAAGTTATCTTTGCTGATACTACCATCTGTGTTGACTGAATAACCTTGGGGTTCAGCCTTATCCCATAAAAGATCAGGTAGTAAATTCAATAGAACTTTTCGGTGATCCTCTACGATCTTTCTGCTTTCTTTCTTATAGGCAAGGTTATCCCATTCATTGGGATCGGTATCATGATCATAAAGCTCCTCCAGGTTTATGGCCGGATAATAAATATACCGGAATCGTTTGCTCCTTACCGCATGCCCAATAATCGGGTCATCTGCCCAACTAAATTGGTAACTCGAAACCACCGGCTGAGTTTCAGCATTTTGATTTCTAATTTGAGGCATCAAACTTTTCCCATCCAAATGCGCCGGCATCGGTAACCCTGTCAAGTCAACAAGTGTTGGATAAAGATCCATCAAACTTACCGGTTCATCACAGATTGTTCCTGCTGGGGTCGTACCTGGAATTTTAAGTATCAATGGAACCCGTGTTGACTTCTCCCATAGTGTAAATTTTTCAATATTTTCTTTCTCGCCCATGTGCATACCATGGTCAGACCACAACACCAGGATCGTATTATCTTTATAATTAGAAGCTTCGAAAGCATCTAACAACCGACCCAACATTGCATCCGCAAAAGTAATAGCAGCAGCATAGGATTGCACTACTTTTTCCCATTGATGGTTATCCAGCACCCACTTATGAATCCATCTTCTGCCATGATCAAATGCATCCTCCAAATCATTCTCTTTACAATCCGGTAATACAATATCCCCCAAGGGGTACATATCAAAATACTTTTGCGGTACTTCCCAGGGGTCATGCGGTTTCCATAAACCTGTTGCAAGAAAGAAAGGTTGGTCGTGCTTTTGACTAAGCTGGTAACAGGTCCAATCTACAACATGAAAATCCGCCATCTTTTCATCTGGAACCGGTATCGGTCCCCAAGTCCACCACCCATTCTTGCCGCCTGGTCTATTTTCATTGTTTACCTCCGACGGATAAATGACTTCTTTGGGTGCACGGATTTGATATGGGTGTGAGATATAATCGCTGGGATAATAATAATCCCAGTTGGCTGGTTCTATCTGACTCGTAGGTGCCCAGGGTGGTGCCTGGCTGTGATATATCTTCCCAGCACCTAAAGTTTTATACCCATTACTTTTGAAATGCTGTTCCATTGTAATCACATTCTTTAAGGCTGGAAAATCTCGCCACTTGGGTCCATCGCCCCAAAAGACATTTTCAGCACCGGAGCGAGTATGATGCACCCCGCTCATAATAGCAGCTCTAGCAGGCGCACAAGCTGGAGCAGGGGTATGCGCATTGGTGAATGCAAGTGATGCTGCTGCCAACTGATCCAGATTTGGAGTTTGAATGTTCATTCCAGAATGGCCTCCCATAAATCCTACCCAGTCATTTAAATCATCTACAGCAACAAAAAGTATGTTTGGTTTTGGTGTAGAAGAATCCGGTCTTTGATGACAAACACTGAAGAGCAGACCAAATAAGATGAGTATTAACCAACTTCTTGTCATGTTACTTTAGTTATATCATTCCATGGAATTTTCTCTTTTGAGAAGCTTAACTAAGAAGGACCTTCTCTAGTATACCAGCAATACTCCTGCGCATTTGAATTTTCAAGAAGTATCTAGAAAAAACAATTGGATTAATGTCTGGTTCAAATAAGCTGTAACCTCTAAGTAAAATTACTGAATCCTAAACCCTTCCGGATTTTGCAAAAGTCTACTAGTAGATATTGCTTGGAAAGGAATCGGTGTAATATATTGGTCTTTTGTAGGTTGTCTTACTAAATCTACATTTTCAGCCGGATCTCTTTTTGCTGCAATTTCTTCTAACTTTTCAGACCGGATCAAGTCATACCACCTTTTATACTCGCCTGCCAGTTCCCATCCTTTTTCATCAATAATCTCATCTACTGTTGCCGTAGATACGTCTACGGAAGGATCCGGCGTATTAAATGGCAGTCCCGCGGCTCTTCTTCTTACCTGATTTAATGCTTCGATAGAAGTAGCATTTTCACCTATTCGAGCCTGTGCTTCAGCATAAATAAGTAAAACTTCTGCATATCGAATCACTTCAAAAGCCCGGTATCCTGATGTACGGTTGCCTACAGTAGTATTCTCAGAAATACTAAATTTCCGATACATTGGGTGCATTCGTTGGGATTCCTGCCAAGGCACTGTGGCTGGTTCCCTAACAAAAATCTGTCCCTGCCTTACGCCTCTCTGAGGAATTTCAGTATAGAAGGTGAAATCTTTACGAGGGCCTTCCGGAAAATCGTTAAAAAACTGGAGTTCGGGGTACATATCTGACCAGCCTCTTGCTTCATGAAAATTAGTACCTGCAGGCCAACCATTACGCATATCTTCTTGTTCAGAGAACTGGATAGAAAATACAGATTCCCTACTATTTTGATTCTCCAACTTCCACAATTCACTAATAGGTAATAACTCATAGTAATTCATATCAATGACTTCTTTTGCTTTGGCCGCTGCAAGTTGAGTTTTAGAAGCGTCATTTACGGGCCACCCCGCCCAGGTAAGATAAAAATCTGCCAACAAAGCTTTCGCCGCTCCTGAAGAAACCCTCCCAACGTTGACGACAGCGGAGGGCCCAGGTAAGTTATCTTCGGCGATCCGCAAATCTTGTTCAATATGTTGATAATTTTCCAGAACGGTGGCTCGTGTTTCATCCCCAGTCGGTGTATATCCGTCGAGGATAACCGGCATATTGCCATTAGTTCTTACTAAATGAAAATAAGCTAAAGCCCGAAGGAATCTGGCCTCACCATCAGCTGTTTTAACCACCTCGTCCGTAGCTGTAGAAGTTTTAAGTCCTTCAATCAGGCTATTGGCCCTGTAAATTATTTCCCAATAAGAATTCCAACCACGGTCTAACCATAGAATATCGGAATTCTCTCCGCTTCCATAATCAAATCGATCAAATACTCTGAGTGGTGATTTATTACCAGCCCACCATGTGGTGCGATCATCTCCACCCCAAGTCGGAACTCCTCCCCAGTGTGGGTGGGTATAAGCTTGTTGCATCTCGCGATAAATGGGGGCCAATGCAGCTGTGACATCTCCTTGGCCTTGTAGGTTTTCGATAGAAAGAATACCACTCACATCTTCTTCCAAATAATCTACACAAGAATGGGTGCTCAAAATCACAGCTACTATCAAGACAACTTTATGTATATATTTTGTTATATTTTTCATGATTGATAACATTTGTTGAATTATTAAAAAGTCACTCTTAAACCAAAAGAAACTGATCGATTGATTGGATAAGCATTAAAGTCAATACCTAAGTCTACATCTGAATTGCCTGAAGCAGTAGATTCCGGATCGTAACCGGTGTAGTCCGTTAGGATAAACAAATTTTCAGCATTTATATACAATCGTAATGCATTCAAACCTATTTTGTTCACGATATTGAATGTATATCCAAGTGTTATGTTCTTTAGCGTTACATAGGAACCATCTTCAATAAACTGTGAGGACAAAAACTCCGTACCATCCCTTCCGGCAGGGATGTTCGAGGGATTACTTTCTGTCCAGCGATTTGTATAATCAGCATGAACAGCATGAAACTGGGCTGCTCCCAATCCCATCATACGCATACGCATGAAATTGTAGATGTCATTGCCTTGAGAACCAAGCAAAATAAAATTTAAATCTAAGTTTTTCCATTTGGTGGTCCAGTTCCATCCCCAGGTAAAATCAGCATTTCCATCACCTACGGTTAGTATATCATCTGATGATATGACTCCATCACCATTTACATCCTGGTATCTGGCATCTCCAGGGTTTCTGCCATATCGAGCGGCTTCATCCTCTTGTCCCAGTTGGTAAACTCCTTCGAATACATACCCCCGAAAAGCACTGATCGGCTGTCCTACTTCTACGCGAGTCGGATTGACCGGAAAGGTGTTTCCATAATAGATATTTCCCAATTCCAGAGGTTCATTATCTTCTACAAGAGAAATTACCTCATTTACATTGCGAGAGAAACTTAAATTAGAACTAATATGCCAGTCATTTTTATCCAGTAGGATAAGTCCTAAATTGATATCAAATCCTTTGTTTTCCACCTCCCCCACATTTTCAACGACTGAACCAGGTCCTACAAAAGAAGGTAAGATCCTTTCCAACAACAGGTCTGTTGTATTCTTTTTGTAAACGTCTAATGACAAAGAAACCCTGGAGTTCCAAAGCCCCAGATCAAAGCCAAAGTTGGTCTGAGTTGTAGTTTCCCAAGTTAGGTCCGGATTGGCCAATTGTGAAGATGGGGCTACTCCAATTGTTGCTCCTGCTCCGTCAAAAGGATAGTTAACTCCGGGAGTTACCACAGGAATGGACCGGGTAGCAAATGGTCCGATGGCTTGACTGCCAGTCACTCCATAACTAACTCTCAGTTTAAGATTGTCAATGATATCAATGTCTCTAATGAAACTCTCTTCAGATAACCTCCACGCTACCGAACCAGAGGGGAAGACACCCCAACGATTACCTTCCTGGAATTTACTAGAACCATCAGCACGTACCGCGGCTGTAAACAAAAATTTATTAAAAAGTGAATAATTAGCCCGTCCCAAAAACGATTGCAGACTTTCGCTGTTAGAACTGTTGTCCGTTCGCTGCACTGTCCCTAAAGCCAGATCTTTGTAGGTGGTATTGTCACCAAAAAATCCGCTAGCCGTGGCTTCTGTCTCCACGCGAGTTACTAATTGTTGCTCATGAATTGCATCAATTTGGATTCGGTGATTCGGATTCTTATCCCAGGTATAGGTCAACCTATTTGTGTTTTGATAGCGGTTCACATCGCGATTTAATACGACTGCTGTTCCGGTATTATTGACTAATAAGGATGTATAACTGTTACGAGCTATATTTAGTTGTTCTACTCCACCGGAAACATTGATTTCTAAATTATCCAATATTTTATAATTAAAGTATCCGTTTGCAATAACTTGATGATCAATATTATCAACCACATTATTGTCTGGTTGCAACAATGGATTGGGGGTCCCATTTCCAACTCCAGGTTTCAGCGGTGTAAAATTGTAGTTACCCTCTTCATTGAAAGCGGGGGTAGTAGGATCCCAGGTCAACCCGTTAGCTAAATTAGCTCGAGCTCCAGTATTTTCGTCCCGGCTGAAATATGTATTCATTCCTATTTTCAATTTACTGGATAGTGTAGCATTCATATTTGCTCTTAAAGCGTATCGGGTATAATCTTGATCAATAATGGTTCCCTCTGCAGTGTGATAATTGCCTGAGACGTAATAGTCCAGAATATCGGAGCCACCACTAACTGATAATTGAGCATTTCCAAATCCAGCATTCCTGAAAAAACGGTCCTCCCAATCTTCACCGCCGTTAGCTTGGAGTGCCGAAATTTCCTGGGCAGAAAACAATTCTGTTCCTTCAGCAGAATTCACGCCTGCTGCAAATTCGGCCGGTGTCATGAAATCTAATTCCTGAACAACTTTAGATACTCCATAAAAAGTCTCAAACTCTATTTTTGCTGGGCCTTTGGCCCCACTTTTTGTAGTAATGAGTACTACGCCATTAGCTCCTCTGGATCCATATATAGCTGTGGCAGAGGCATCTTTTAAAACCTCCATAGATTGGATATCATTGATGTTGATTGAATTTATATCTCCAACAACTAATCCATCTACAACATATAAAGGTGAATTATTTCCACTAATCGAGTTTGCTCCCCGAATCCTGATTTTAAATCCTGCTCCAGGGGCTCCGCTGGTTTGGGTCACCTCTACCCCGGCAGCTCTCCCTTGTAAAGCCTGATCAATTCGGGTTAAAGGTTGTAATTCAAAATCTCCAGATGAAACGGAGGCCAGCGATCCGGTGAGGTCAGACTTCCGTAAGGTGCCATACCCCACGACTACGACCTCGTCCAGAAACTCTCCTATAACCATTGATATATTTATCTCACTTTGGCTATTAACAGCCACTGTTTGAGGTTGGTAACCTGTGTAGCTAAAAGCTAAACTGGCTCCGGGTGACACCTCCAATTGATATTGACCATCGATATCTGTAACGGTACCTTTAGAAGTTCCGACTTCTAAAATACTAACTCCAATAAGGGGTGTTCCATCTGTGTCGGTTACTTTTCCAGAAATATTCTGTTGAGCAACCAAAAAGGTACTTAACAGTAAAATGTAAAGGATAAAAGTAGGTTTTAGTAAAAAAGATTGTCTCATTTCAATGGATTTTGAATATCAAGATAACATGAATTCTTTTTAAATAAGTAAGTTTCAATTTAGGCATTTAATTTATAAATAATGGTTGGAGCAACCTAAATTTCACTTTTAATAATCAAAAAAATGCAAAAATAGGATGAAATATGCACCTCCTCAATCAGGTGCTTGCCAGGGCACTTTACCACCTTCCTGAATTTGCTTCATCATGAGATTGTTTAATTCTTTAAACTTCTCCGGATTTCGATCGGCTAAGTTATTTTTTTCTAAGGGATCTGTAGTCAGGTTATATAGTTCTCGTGGGCCAAATGGACTATTCTGAACCAATTTCCATTCATTTAATCTAACTGCCTGGATAGTAAGTCCTCCATACCTTATATTACCTTCCCTGCGCACAAAATAGAGGGGTCGATCCCGATCACTCATCTCCTCCCCTTTTAAAATCGATAAAAAACTTTTTCCTTCAATCAGGTCGGGAGAGGTTCCCCCTGCCGCTTCTATTAAAGTAGGATACAAGTCCATGGTCAACGCATTATACGGAGAGTGACTTCCGGAGCGTATACCTCCGTTTTTCCAAACGATGCAAGTTGGTACTTTAAGGCCACCTTCATAAACGGATTGTTTACCATCGCGCAAAGGACCGTTGTTAGCCATATCGTTTAGCAGACCACCATTGTCACTGGTAAATACAATCAGTGTATTGTCATATGCGCCAGTCGCTTTTAAGGCGTTAATAACCTGCCCTATACCATCATCAAGGTGTTCGATAAAGGCGA
Source organism: Lewinellaceae bacterium (assembly GCA_024639065.1). Lineage (GTDB taxonomy): Bacteria > Bacteroidota > Bacteroidia > Chitinophagales > Saprospiraceae > JAHEJC01. Next base: position 39,624 of record JAHEJC010000014.1, read on the forward strand.
CCAGTTTAGCTCTTTTTTCACTGATATTGGACTC
>JAHEJC010000015.1 GCA_024639065.1 Lewinellaceae bacterium
TCTTTGTAGGTAAAAGGTGAAAGGTGAAAGGTAAAAGGTAAAAGGTGAAAGGTAAAAGGTGAAAGGTGAAAGGTGAAAGGTAAAAGGATCAAGGGTAAGGGAGTAAAGGTAAAGCGTACAATTAGAAGGAGTGGACGGATATCAAGTAAATTTCAGTAAGTGGAAGAAAACAGCGTACTAAATCTTAGCAGGCAAACATCATCATCTAAAGAGACGTTTCCCGCAAAAGTATTACAATTCGGTGGGGGTAATTTTCTTCGTGGATTTGTGGACTGGATGATTGATGAATTAAACCAGCAAACATCATTTGATGGCAGCGTGATAATTGTTAAGCCCACTGAGCGAGGTGATTATGAAGCGCTACGAAAGCAAGATGGATTGTTTCATGTACTCACCCAAGGAGTAAAGGAGGGGAAATTATTTTCTCAGGTAGACCTGGTTCAATGTGTGAGCCAGATTATTCACCCTTACCTGGAATGGGCATCCTATCTGGAAACGGCCAGGATTCCTTCAATCCGCTTTATCGTTTCAAATACGACCGAATCCGGAATAAAATCAAACCGTACAGATTTATTTTCTCATAATCCTCCAAAAGAATTTCCAGCAAAATTAACTCATTGGTTGTATCATCGCTACACCCATTTTGGAAATAATTCAGCATTCGGTTGTATCATTTTACCTTGTGAACTCATTGAGAATAATGGACAAAATCTAAAAAAATGCATTCTTGAGTATGCGGATTGGTGGTCTCTTAGTCCAGCATTTATTACTTGGGTAGAAGAGAGCAATGTATTTTGTAATACCCTAGTAGATCGAATTATTCCTGGTTTTCCTAAAGATCAAGCGGAGCAAATATTTAAAGAATTGGGGTATCATGACGATCTTTTAGTTGCGGCAGAGCCTTACCATATTTGGGCTATTGAAACCACAGCAGATTTACGCGAAGAACTTCCATTTGGGGCGACCAATTTAAACGTAGTTTTTACAGATGATTTGACACCCTATCGCACCTTGAAAGTCAGGATCCTGAATGGATTACATACTTCCATGGTGCCTATTGGCTATTTAATAGGGATTGATACTGTAAGAGATTCTCTGGATCATATAAACCTAAGTAAGTTTCTGCATGCACTGGTTCATGAAGAAATAGTACCGACTTTGGATTATCCTCCGGATGTAGTGGATAAATATGTTAGTGATGTTATGGATCGATTTCGTAATCCTTACATAGAGCACTATTTATTGAGTATTTCGCTTAACAGTATTTCTAAATTTAGAGTAAGGGTTTTACCAAGTTTGCTTCATTATTGGAAAAATAGGCAAGTACTTCCTTCCAGACTTGTTTTTGCTTTTGCATCTGTTCTATGGTTTTATCGGGGAATTCGAAATCAAGAAGTCATTCCTTTGAACGATAATCAGGAGGTTCTAGACTATTTCAAATCATTATGGGAATCTCATCGAAATAAAACACAGTCATTAGAAAATATATTAAAGTCGATGTTGAGCAATAGTTCATTTTGGGGACAGGATTTATGCCTAGTGCCAGGACTTCATGAACTTATTACAAAATACCTTAAACGAATTGAGCAAAAAGGTTTTACAAATGGCTTCAATGATTTTTTCGTCTCTAACAATGATTAGAAACATCAACTTCGTTTCATCTTAAAAACTTCTGTTTTTACGTTATCTCCCTGTCGCATCCGCAATCGGATTTCCAGCTTATTTTTGGCCATCAACTCAAACTCCAATCCTTTCAACACAATTTTATTTTTGGTGTATTCCACCATATCAAAAGTGACAAATTCATCTTTTGTTTCCCAGCCTTTTAGATCAGGATGAAAATGTTTTAATCGCAAGCCTGCTTCATCTAATAATAGAAATTCATAAAAAACTAATTTTCCCTCATTTAATTGGCGAAACATACCCATCATGGCTCCATCCGCTGGAGGTGACCAAATTTCTTCAGAAACCCCTCCAAAACCTTCACCTACCCAATGGCCAGCAAGCCAGGCATAGTCGTTGATTTCAAACTTGGGAGATATTTCAACCGGATTTGGTTTCAAACGACCAGTCGAGCCAATGAATAAAAGAGCCATGGTAGCTATCAATCCCGATAGTATGATGCGTTTAGTTTTTTTCATGATTAGTTTTTTTTAAAAGTGAATATATAATGACTATATTATACTATAACGAATCAATTCATCAACTAGGGGACCAATAAGATTTTCTGAATTTAAAAAATGAAAATCTACCTAATTCGTATGATTTTTAAAAGATCAGGTACTTTGCTTAGATCTAAATATTATTATAATTGGTAATTGTAGCTTAAATTTAATTAAAATTGAATAGATGAAAATCATTGATGCACATCAACATTTTTGGAAATACGATGCGATAAAACATGCTTGGATTAATGATGAAATGTTGGTGTTAAAAAAAGACTTTCTCCCCGATGATTTTGTTTTAATGTATAACCAAAATAATGTTAAAGGATCTATCGCCGTACAAGCCGATCAATCTGAAGAAGAGACTATGTTCTTGCTAGATCTGGCTGAGCAGTATTCTTGGATAAAAGGGGTAGTAGGATGGGTAGATTTAAGTTCATCGAATATTGAAGAGCGATTAACTCACTTTGCAAAATTTGAAAAATTAAAGGGGTTCAGGCATATTTTGCAGGATGAACCTGATCCCAATTATATATTAAAGGAAGATTTTCAGCAAGGAATAGCTTGCTTAGGGAAATATGATTACACCTACGATATATTGATATATCCTCACCAGATGCCAGGGGCATTAGAAACCATCAAACGGTTTCCTGAACAATACTTTGTAATAGACCATATTGCAAAACCAAATATAAAGGAACAATCTTGGAAAGAATGGGCTAGCAGCATTCAGGTTATGGCCACCCATGAAAGGGTTTACTGTAAGGTTTCAGGGATGGTTACTGAAGCGGATTGGAAAAACTGGAAATATGAAGATTTTGTGCCTTATTTGGATGTTATTTTTGAGGCATTTGGTACCGAAAGAGTTATGTTTGGATCAGACTATCCGGTCTCTTTGCTAGCTGCTTCATTTGAACAAGTGAAAGAAATTATCAGTCGATATATTGTGGATTTGTCGCATGAATCTCAACAAAAAATATGGAGGGATAATGCCATTAAGTTTTACAAACTTTAAAGTAAATTATGTCATCAAAATTAGATGTCTTTCCAGATTAAATTGCAAAATGAGGATTCAATAGGCTTATTCTGGCAGGTTGCCTTCCCTTGAATTTAACCTAATGATCAATATTATTATTATTAAATTTAATGACTGAAATTATTTGTTAAGGTGAATTATTTGAAAGTTCTGAGAAAATCCTTCATTCTTTTTTACTTAGGCATTTTGGCTCTAAGTGGTTGTGGTATTCCAATACCTGACCAGGTGGTTAAGGTTATGGATGAATTACCTGATGCGGTTGACTATAACCTGCATATAAAACCGATTCTTTCGGATCGTTGTTTTTCGTGCCATGGTAATGACAAGCATGCTTTAAAGGCAGGATTGAGATTAGATCTAGAGGAACACGCGTATGCTGAGCTAGTGGATCACCCCGGTAAATTTGCCATCGTACCCTATAGACTTGCCAAAAGTGAATTAGCTAACAGAATACTGTCGGATGATCCTGAATATCAAATGCCTCCGCCCAAGTCTAATCTTAACTTAAGTGACAAAGATAAAGCGATGCTTATTAAATGGGTAGACCAAGGAGCAATCTACAAACCTCATTGGTCTTTTCTTAAACCTGAAAAAGCTGGATTGCCTAATGTTGATAATCAAGATTGGATCTCAAATGAAATCGACTATTTCATTCTTAAGAAGCTGGAAGAAAAAGGATGGGAACCGGTGGATGCTGCGGATAAAGAGACTTTGTTGAGGAGGGTTTCTTTTGATTTGATAGGATTGCCGCCTACTATCAAAGAGATGGAAGATTTCTTAAATGATGATTCTAAGGATGCTTATGAAAAGGTAGTTGATCGATTACTTCGTTCCCCTCATTTTGGGGAACGAATGGCTGTGGAATGGATGGATGTAGCTAGGTTTGCGGATACACACGGTTATACCGTGGATAGGTACCGGGACATGTCTCCTTGGCGAGACTGGGTCATTAACGCATATAATCAGAACATGTCTTATGACTCTTTTGCCATTTATCAATTGGCCGGTGATTTGATACCCAATGCAACAGATCAACAAATCTTGGCTACCGGATTTAACCGAAATCACCAACAGAATATGGAGGGTGGCATTATTGATGAGGAGTTTAGAGTAGAATATGTGGCGGATCGAACCAATACATTAGGTGCCGCATTTTTGGGACTGACTTTGGAATGTGCTCGTTGTCATGATCACAAATACGACCCGATTTCACAAAAAGAATATTACCAACTCTATAGCTTTTTTAACAACGTAAACGAGGCTGGTCAAATATCCTACGATAATGCATTACCAACGCCCACTTTACAATTGGCAAATGCCGAGGTAAAAGAAAAGGTAGAACTTCTAAATGAAAAAATACTTGAGAAGGAGAAATTATTGCCTAAAATAACCATGGAGGAAAAAGAACGCATCAAAACTTGGTTACAAAGCAATAAATCATTGAGTCCGGCTAAATATCCGAATAGCCTGGTTGCTCAATTCACTTTGGAAGGTCACCTAAGGAATAAAGTAAACCAACAGCAGATAGGGAAGATGAAGCAAGTAAATTCAGCAGACCTGCAGCCTGTTTTTAATGATGGATATAGCGGTCAGGGTCTTTTACTAGATGGGGATGCCTGGCTGGATTTGGGAAAGGTGGGAAAATTTGACAAAGCCGATCCTTTTACCATAACGCTACGAGTGAATATTCCTGAAAATCTTGCTAATGGAGTTATCTTTCACAAAGGAATCGGTGCAGCATTATATAACTTCAGGGGTTATCATTTAGCTATTAAAGACAATCGGATCGAGGTGTTGATGGCACATACCACACCGGACAATGCGATTATTGAGTATGCAGCGAATATCCCACGAAATGAATGGGTTCAATTAACCATGTCCTATGACGGTTCAGGAATAGCCGCCGGATTGAAAATTTATTTAAACGGGATCGAATTACCTACAGAAATAAAAGTCGACAACCTGTATAAAGATATTATGTTTAGCGTTACCGAGGAAGCACAGCCTGGGTTACAGATCGGAGCGCGTTGGCGTGGCGTGGGGATCAAAGGGGCTACTGTAGATGATATAATGGTGTTTGACCGATTCCTGACAAAGTTGGAAATACTTCAGTTGTCTAATCCTGATACCTTCAAAGGTGAGATCAGTAAATTGATGACAGATGATGTCTCCTCTTTTTATCTCGCCAACTATTCTAAACCTTATAAAGCCTGCTTGGCTGAATTAGAAATCTTGCGAAGAACCAAAGCGCAAACGTTGGATACCGTGAAGGAAGTCATGGTGATGAAAGATATGAATACACCTCGCCAGGCATATATTCTGAATAGGGGACAATACGACGCCTATGGTGAACCCGTGCAACCAAATGTAGTCGATAAAGTCTTGCCATTTCCAGATGGTTTTGAGAAAAACCGATTGGGTCTTTCCAGGTGGTTATTTCATGAAGAAAATCCTTTGACTTCCCGAGTCATTGTGAATCGCTATTGGCAGATGATATTTGGTCGTGGACTGGTGAGTACACCAGAGGATTTTGGAAATCAAGGTGCCAGCCCAACTCATCCCCAGCTGTTAGATTGGTTAGCTGTTGATTTTTTGGAATCAGCATGGGATATAAAGCAATTTATAAAAAAACTAGTCATGTCTTCTACCTATAGGCAGTCATCTATTTCTCATACAGACATGGTAGGAATGGACAGAGACAATGAATGGTATGCCAGAGGAACTTCTTTAAGATTAACTGCTGAAATGATGCGCGACAATGTGCTTGCGGCCAGTGAACTTATGACAAAAAAGATCGGAGGGAAAAGTGTAAAACCTTATCAACCCGAAGGGTTGTGGAGAATGAATAGTGGTAGGTATATTCGTAACAAGTATGACAAAATTCATCGACGAAGTCTATATACTTTCTGGAAACGATCCATACCCCATCCCACCCAAAATACTTTTGATGCACCTTCACGCAGTGTATGTAGTGTGAAAAGACAAAAAACGAGCACACCCCTTCAAGCACTGATTTTAATGAATGATCCTATTTATCTGGAGGCTGCCAAAGTAGTTGGATATAATATGGCGCTTGCCCAAGACATCGAGACAGGCATCATCAATGCTTTCAGATCACTTACTGGCAGACATCCCAAAAAGGAAGAGTTGGATATATTGCAATCCCTACACCATGAAGAACTTAAAAATTTTGAAAATTATCCGGTCAGGATGAGTGGGTGGTTCAAGGTAGGTGAGGATAAACTAAATCCTAAACAAGCTGATCCGTTGACTGCCGCCAATATTGTAGTGGCCAGTACGATTATTAATGCAGATGCAACCACTTATAAAAGATAAACTCATGAAAAAAGAGTTAGACCAAACATTTAGAAATATCAATAGACGAAAATTTCTTACCCAGACTTCATTGGGATTAGGTGGATTTGCCTTGTCTGGATTGTTAAACAATGGATTGAGCCAAACTAATTATCTTCTTAACCCTGTAAGTGGAGGTCTTTCGGGATTGCCTCATTATTTACCTAAAGCAAAGCGGATTGTATATCTTTTCATGAGCGGAGGGCCTTCTCAACTTGATTTGTTTGATTACAAACCCAAGCTAAAGGAAATGTTAGGTGAGGAATTACCTGATTCGATCAGAAAAGGGCAACGACTGACCGGCATGAGTGCTGGTCAATCTGCACTTCCAATTACTCCTTCATTATTTGAATTCAAACAACGTGGAGATTCTGGAAGTTGGGTCAGCGAGTTACTCCCATATACTTCAGAAGTAGTGGATGATCTCTGTTTCATAAAATCTATGCATACTGAAGCGATCAACCATGATCCGGCCATTACTTTTTTTCAGTCAGGTCACCAAATTGCTGGACGGCCTTCAATGGGTGCTTGGATCAGTTACGGGTTGGGTTCTGATAATAATAACCTGCCAACTTTTATTGTCTTAGTTTCAAAAAATGCAGGTGGTCAACCATTGTATGCCCGCCTTTGGGGAAATGGTTTTTTACCATCCCATCATCAAGGAGTGCAATTTCGTTCTGGTAAAGATCCAGTTTTGTATCTAAATAATCCAGAAGGTTATGATACTGCTTCTCGTCGAAGTATGCTTGACCATTTGAATGAATTAAACAAACTTCAGGCAGATACTTATAATGACCCTGAAATCGTAAATAGAATTCAACAATACGAGATGGCCTTTCGAATGCAAACGTCGGTTCCGGAAGTGACTGATTTTTCCGATGAGCCAGATTACATTTATGACCTGTACGGCTCAGATAGCAGGGATCCCGGGACCTTTGCGGCCAATTGTTTAATGGCCAGAAGGTTACTGGAAAGGGATGTAAAATTTGTTCAATTGTACCATCAAGGCTGGGACCAACACTTAAATCTTCCTGGAGGTATTCGCAATCAGTGTAAAAATACGGATCAAGCAACAGCAGCGTTGATCAAAGACCTTAAAGAAAGAGGTCTCCTGGATGAAACCCTGATCATTTGGGGAGGTGAATTTGGCAGGACGGTTTATTCGCAAGGCAAACTGACCAAGGAAAATTATGGGCGTGATCATCATCCTCGCTGCTTTACTATGTGGATGGCCGGGGCTGGAGTAAAAAAAGGATTCACCTATGGAGCTACTGATGACTTCAGTTATAATATCGTGAAGGACCCGGTTCACGTGCATGATTTTCAGGCCACGCTATTACATCTTATGGGGATTGATCATGAACGATTAACGTTCAAACATCAAGGAAGAAGGTATCGACTGACCGATGTACATGGACATGTAGTAAAACCCATTTTAGCTTAAAGAGTGCTTGATCTTTTTGGTCTAATTTTTTTGGTCTTTCCAAATCAAGCATTTATTCCTTTCTCCTCTCACAAAAGATCTTCCAAAAGGGGTATACAAATTGCCCGTCTTTGCTTATCCATTCCCCAATCCAACTAAAACCATTGTCGTTCATGTCAAAGAAAGTGAGTCTGGAGTCTCCTTCCATACCGTTAGGTGCTTTTTGGTCCTGGAAAAGCACTATGTCATTTCCATCTTTATTGCCTCTCCAGACACCTGGGGTATAAGGCACAGCTGGATAACTGAAGTAGCTGACTATCCATACACCACTATCTTGATGAAATTGCCGGATACTTCCAGCATATAATTCATTGTCGCGCCATACTTCATCCTGTATCGCCGTTCCGTTCATGATATACTTAAATTTCCAGGTCATAGACAATGTGTCATTCCAGGTTTGGTCAGGTTTTCTGTTTAAGCTTTTACATTGGCAGATACCAATCATGGATTCAAAATCACCCACTTGAGGTGGAGCATCCGGATTAAGTCTACCAAAAGGAAATTGTACAGAGGGCTCGTTCTCAAATCCAGATTGACTATAGACTATCATGGAAGAAAAAAACAAGAGAGAGAGTAAAAGGATCTTTTTCATTATATTTTTGAATCTAATAACGTGTAAAAATTGATTAAATAGCAGTCGTCAACTACAAATGTGTTCAAAATACATATTTGGGACTAGAGGTGCCCTACTAAAATGGTGGCGGTAAGGGAAGTTCGTTTTCTATAGGGGATGTTGGTCATCGAAATACTGGATCTGACTGAGAGAAATAATTACACATTATAATAATATTAAATACGTACATTTGCTACGTGTGAAAAATCATAGGATTTCAAATGGCTAAAAGGAAAAAGAAGATTACAAAGGGCGTTACTTCACCAGCGGCTAAACGCAAGAAGAAAAAATCAACTGTTCAATCACAAAACACTAAAAAAATACGACCTTCATTATTAGCGTTTATTGCCGTGGCTATTACACTGGTCCTATTTATTCCATCGATAGGCAATGACTTTGTAAATTGGGATGATGACCGTAATCTCTACGAAAATGAAAATACCAACGGTCTCAATTCTGAGCACATCAAGAATATTTTTACAACCGATGTAATAGGTAATTACAATCCGTTGCCAATCCTCACCTTTGCTGTTGAAAGGGAATTTTTTGGGCTGAATCCAACAATATTTCACATCACCAATTTAGTGCTTCACTTGCTCTGTGTATTATTAGTGTTTCGGATTTTAATGCTATGGAGACTGAAGCCACTGTGGGCATTTATTGGTGCTTTGCTATTTGGATTTCATCCGATGCGGGTTGAATCCGTTGCATGGGTCACTGAGCGCAAGGATGTACTTTTTGGTGTTTTCTTTCTGGCAGCTATTTGGCAGTACCTCCAATGGATACGAAAAGAGGATAAAAAAATGTGGCGATATATTTTCATACTAATTTTGTTTGTCCTTTCTCTATTATCCAAGATTCAGGCAGTAGCTTTACCATTAGCCTTGCTCACCATAGACTATTGGATGGATAGACCCATCCAATGGAAACTAATCATTGAAAAAATTCCTCATTTTTTGTTAGCGCTCGTGACTGGATTACTGGGGATTTCCATGTTGCAATCTCAGGGTTCAATCGACGGTAGTGCAGATATTTTTGGTTTTGTTGACCGGATATTTATTGCTTCTTTTTCACTATTCACTTATCTGTATAAACTGATTATCCCATATCCTTTATCACCGCTTTATCCATATCCCGCAGCCTTGGAGTGGTATCACTATGCTTCAATATTATTACCATTTGGAGTATTAGGATTACTAATCTGGTCATTTAAAAAAATAAAACCGGTTTTCTTTGGCCTCACTTTTTTTCTGGTAAATGTCGTATTCGTTTTACAGCTGGTCGGAGCAGGTCAAGCGTACTTAGCTGACCGTTTTACTTATATGGCTTACTTGGGATTGTTCTTCATTATTTGTTGGTACTTACAAAAATGGACTGGTACGAATATCCAATATCAATCCGTGGCAATTGGAGGAAGTGTATTGGTGTTAGCCATATTAGCAGTTATTTCATTTAACCAGATTAAAATTTGGAAAAATGGAGAAACCTTATGGACCCATGTACTAAAATACCACGATGATACCCCATTACCTTATGGGAATAGAGGCTATTATTATCGTGAACAGGATGAATTTCTCAAGTCCATCGAAGATTATACCAAAGCTATTGAACTCAAGCCGGATGCGGCAAATTATTATAATTCTAGGGGTAAGTCATTCTTTGATATGGGGAATGCTTCCCAAAGTCTAAACGACTTTAACATGGCCATTCGGTACGATAAAGCGACGGCTGAATATTATATCAATAGGGGAGGTGCTTTTGCAGCTGCGAACCAACTGAATAAAGCGCTGGATGACTTTAACCAAGGGTTGGCATTAAATCCTGATTATGCAAATGGCTATCTAAATCGGTCGCTGCTTTATTTTAACATCGGACGATTTGAACTGGCCTTGCAGGACTATGATTCCTATCTTAATCTAAATCCATCGAATGCTGAAATCTGGTATGAAAGAGGTTTGGTAAAACGGCAACTTAAAAGATCCAGAGAGGCTCTGATTGATGTGACTCAAGCCATCCAACTAAATCCCAATGATCCTAAATACTATGTCGAGCGCGCTCGGCTCTATAAAATATTTCAAAATCCAGCAGCTATGCAACAAGACATCCAGCAGGCGAAGGCGCTGGGTGGAACCATCCCAACGGACTTGTAGTTAGGGTATTTCGACCTGGTCAGGAACCATGAGACCGATAAGCTAAGAGACGGTGTAGTTGTGAGATTCCATTGTTGTAACTGACTACTGTTACTAGAATCCAGATGACCGATTGAGGATTGTTAATTTTTGATTTATTGTCTGAGTGTGTCCTGATCCTGTTAATACAGATAGCTTGAAAATGAAACCTTGAAGTAAAGAAGCTAAGCAGCCAGGAAATTGGAAGCCTGGAATCCATAATAATTGTTCCCGCCTGATACCTTACCACAGAAATTTGAAACCAGTAAAATAGAACAAGACCGCTGCGCTAGGAGAACCAGGGAATATAACCAAATAGAAAAGAGCAAAACCTGGAGAATTTAAGGTACTTATAGGGAACCTACTGGTCCTATCTCAAATCCAGGTTGCATTCCAATGTCTGGAAATCTGAACCCTACCATGATTCTCTGGAAAGTTTCACTAAACCGCGATGGGTACAACAGTTTTCAGGGCACAATGGATCAACTTGTCATTGCCTCACCATGATTCCACATTCTAAAATCTTCTCATTATTATCTTGTTGGGATCAGAACCTTGTAAAGAATTTGTGATCAACTAAAGTAAAGGCCTTATCTTTATTTTGAATTCAACAAACCGAAATGACAATTCCAAAATCATTAAGCTATTGCATACTTTTATGCTTACTAACTATTACCTCGTTTGGGCAGGCCGTCTCATCTTTACCTAACATGTTTATGGAATGCAAAATGAACTGCCACACCCGGTATGTGAAAGAAAAAATCACGTTTGTCAATTATGTTAGAGACCAGCAAGTAGCGGATATTTATATCCTTGCTACTTCCCAACGTGCCGCTGCAGGGACTCGCGAAGTTCAACTTATTTTTCAAGGAGCCAATCAATTTGAAGGGATGATGGATACAATCATTTTTTATTTACAGGCTAATGTAAGTGACGCCATTGATAGGGACCTCCTGGTAACAAATCTCAAAAAAGGGTTACTACCTTTTTTACTTGAGTTGGGCATGGTTGACGTGATCGACTATGAGGTGAATATTGATCCAGTGACCATAGTGGAGCAGGAAGACTCAGATCCATGGAATTTTTGGTCGTTTAATATTGGTGCTGACGGAGGCATTGATGGAGAGGAACGACAAAGTGAATTGGATCTGAGGGGATTTTTTTCGGCTTCTCAAGTTACTGAAAAATCAAAGTTTACACTCTTTTCACGTTATAGTTACTCTTTGGAAAAGTTTAAACTGACCGATGGCGAAGAAGTGGAGAGCAAGGTCACCCGCTTTTTTGTTTTTAATGAGTACGTCAAAAGCGTTAGTGACCACTGGTCTCTAGGGTTTAGAGCTAGTGTGGGATCTTCGTCTTTTGGTAATACCGATATTGAAGGTTCCTTCACTCCAGCTATAGAGTATAATGTTTTTCCTTATTCAAGTGCTCAGACCAGGCGGTTTAGCTTCCTTTATTCGATTGGACCGAAATACAATGACTATACCTTCACTACTGTCTTTGATAAGAACCAAGAAACCCTCATTAGACAGGAATTGAGATTGGACTTTGATCAAACCCAAAGGTGGGGCGAAATGTCTGTTTCGGGACGATTCCGACAATTCCTACATGACCTAAGCCTGTTAAGTGTACAGATAAATCCTAACATTGAACTAAATTTGGTAAAAGGATTGAGATTAGATTTTGGCGGATACGTAGAATATGTCGGAGATCGTATTAATATTGCCAAATCAGATATAACAGATCAGGACATTCTTTTGCAGATAAAGCAGCTGGATACCAGTTATTCATTTTATACCTATGTGGGGTTCAACTATAGATTTGGTACGCAACAGAATAATGTAGTGAATCCAAGATTCTGAAACCTCAATCAAAGAGTTCATCCTGATGTTCTTGCAGTACGTTGATGATAAACTGGATCAAATCATTTAATTCCCAACCTAATAGCGCAGCTCCCCGGCGCACTTCTTCCCGATCCACTTTGGCTGCGAATTTTGCGGTCTTAAATTTCTTCATCACGGATTTAACTTTCATACCTTCCATCCTTTGGGGGCGAATAAGTGCAGCAGCATATATAAAACCGGTCAACTCATCCGCTGCAACAATGCATTTATCCAATAATGAATTTCGGGGCACATTCCAAATCGTATAATGACCGGCAATTGCATGTGCGATTTCATCCTCTCCCATATCCTTAAGTTTTTTCACAATTAAGTTTGGATGTTGATCCGGCCATTTTTCATAGTCAGCATCGTGTAGTAAACCTGTAATCCCAAATTGATCTTCATCCTCATTAAAGTGCCGGGCCATAGCTTTCATCACCAATTCCACGGTGCGCATATGGCGGCGCAATGATGGTGAATCGGTCATTTCAAAAAGTATTGCTTCTGCTTCTGCTCTGCTGATCATAATATGTGTGTATTTTAGGCGCTGAAATTACTTTTTATATTTCATTTACCACCCCAAATTATTGCATATTTGATCAAAATTTCAGAAACCTAAAATCTGGAATCCTTGTTTATGATAAAAACTACAACATGAACTCATTAGCAATAGCGGAAAAAAATCTTTTAAAAAATGGTTATCTGGATATCGATCTGGACCCTGAATTAGATCTGGTAGCAGAAATCAATCGACTCAAAAAAGAAAAGAACGCAATTATTCTAGCCCATTATTATCAAGAATCTGAAATACAAGATATCGCTGATTTTATAGGTGATAGTTTAGGGTTAAGCCAGAAAGCGTCAACCACGAAAGCGGATATTATCGTTTTTGCCGGAGTGCATTTTATGGCAGAGACGGCCAAAATGCTATCCCCTGAAAAAAAAGTGTTATTACCAGACTTGAAGGCCGGCTGTTCCCTAGCAGACTCATGCCCCCCGCATATTTTTAGAAAATTTAAAGAAAAATATCCTGAACATGTAGTGGTAAGCTACATCAATTGTACAGCAGAACTCAAGACGCTTACGGATATATGTTGTACTTCTACCAATGCGGTTCAAGTGATTAATAGTATTCCTAAGGACAAGGAAATCATATTCGCACCAGATCGAAACCTGGGGGCTTATTTACAGAAAAAGACCGGACGAAAAATGATTATCTGGAATGGGACCTGTATGGTTCACGAAATATTTTCTCACGAGAAGATTGTCAAACTACAAAATCGCCATCCGGAAGCCAAATTCATCGCTCATCCGGAGTGTGAACCTCATCTTTTGGAAGTAGCTGACTATATTGGATCTACCAGTGGATTATTAAAATATACCAAGGAAAATCCAGCGGAGGAATTTATTGTAGCAACCGAAGTAGGTATAATTCATCAAATGCAAAAAGCTTCTCCGCATAAAACCTTTATACCTGCGCCGCCCAACAATACCTGTGCTTGTAATGAGTGTCCGCATATGAAACGAAATACAATGGAGAAACTTTATCTCTGTATGCAATACGAACAGCCTGAAATACATTTAGAGGACTGGATTATCGAAAAAGGGGTTGAGTCCATCAACCGAATGCTCGCTATCTCAGAAAACGCTGGATTAAAATTAGCCGACTAATCCTTAAATTTGGCTTAATTTTAGCTGTTTTTACACGCAAGCATACCAAGTAACGGGTCATTGCGTTAATTAAATGCTTGTGTATCCTAGAAAATGATGGTAAAGAATATTTGGCTGGTTTTATTAAGTTTGGGAATAATTACGCCCATTTTGGCTCAAAAGGGGGTTGAGCTGGGCGGATGGTTAGGTGCCACTTATTACTTTGGAGACCTAAATACGGAATACGATCTTTCTGCCCCGGGTCCCGCGGGAGGTTTGATCTACCGATACAATCTCAATAATCGACTGGCAGTGAAATTTTCTGGTAACGCTGGCCTGATAAAGGCAGATGATGCCAAGTCAGATAATTTTTATGAACAAAGCCGCAATCTTCATTTCCGATCGCTAATACTAGATGGAAGCCTTCAATTTGAATTCAATTTTCTTCCTTATGTACATGGAAGTGGAGATAATTCGGTTACGCCTTATTTATTTGCGGGGATTTCAGGATTGAAATATAATCCTCAGGCAAAGTATGAAGATCAATGGGTTAACTTACAGCCATTAGGTACAGAAGGACAACCTCAAGGGGAAGAGTATTCCAAAGTATCGTATGGGCTTAATTATGGCTTTGGTCTGAAGTTTGATCTTTCTCTTAACTGGAGCATAAATATTGAAATAAGTTCCAGGTATATTTACACTGATTATTTGGATGATGTAAGTACTACCTACCCTAATATGACCGTTCTGGCGTCTCAACGAGATCAAATGGCAGTAGTCTTAAGTGACCCGTCAATAACTTCACCTAAAATAGGAGATCCTGGTCGCCAAAGAGGCAACAGCAAAGACAATGATAGCTATACTTTTATTGGGATAGGCCTTTTACGCTATTTTGGAAGGATTGATTGCCCGGATATATTAAACAGCAAATAGCATTATTTCTAAATTATTCTTTCACCAATAGTCGATTGTTTTATCTCAATCCACAGCTTTAATTATCTTCGCTGTTCATCGATTATTATTTTACATGCTTACTTGGGAAAATTGTATTTCCAGAGATCGAGGAGGAAGAAAGAGTACTTCAAAAGGGGATCGGTCTCAGTTTCAGGTCGACTATGATCGTCTAATCTTTTCTTCACCCTTCCGAAGACTACAAAACAAAACGCAGGTTTTTCCGCTTCCAGGAAAAGTTTTTGTTCACAACCGATTGACTCATTCGTTGGAGGTAGCCAGTGTGGGTAGATCACTGGGTAACATTAGCGGAATACATTTGGCTGAGAATTATAAAGACTCTTTTAGTCCTGAGTCGTTGGACTTTTACAAGTACGATTTAGCCAATGTAATTTCAGCGGCCTGCCTGGCGCACGATATTGGAAACCCAGCATTTGGACATTCGGGAGAAGAAGCCATTTGTTCTTATTTTAAAGCACATGCAGCTGAGCCGATTGGCGGTCAATCTTTACAATCCTACTTCCAGGAAAAGGAATGGTCCGATCTCATCCACTTTGAAGGCAATGCCAATTCACTGCATATTCTAACTCAAAATTTAAAGGGAAGGCTTCCCGGAGGATTCTGGATGACCAATACCACTTTGGCTTCAATAGCAAAATATCCATGCGAATCTTTAGGAAGGAATAAAAAATTTTTGCACCGAAAAAAGTTTGGATTTTTTCAAAGTGAAATAGAAATATTTCAAAACATTGCAGAATCTACCCATATGATTCAAGATTCGGCTGATCCTTTAATTTACCAGCGGCACCCATTTGTATTTTTAGTGGAAGCGGCAGATGATATATGCTATCGAATTATTGACCTGGAAGATGCCCATAGATTGGGAATATTGTCCACCTCCCAAGTAGCAGCACTTTTTTTCAATTTGCTGAAATGTAATCCTGAAGCGGATCTTGACAAGATCAAACAACGATTTGATCGTATTGGAGATAATAATGAACAAATGGCTTATTTACGCGCGCTATCCATAAGTTTTTTGATACAACTGGCTGCGACCGTATTCATCCAGAATGAAGCGGACATTATTAATGGGAAACAAAATAGTGCGTTGATTGATTGCGCTGATGAGAAAACGTTGAAAGCGCTTGAAGCGATTGACGAGATTTCGTTTCAGAAAATATATAAGCATCCTTCAGTTGTTGAATTAGAAATTGCCGGATATCATGTACTTACAGGATTATTAGAATTATTTGTACCTGCGTTGCTTAAACAAGAAAAAATGTTGAATGACAAAAATCTGTTACGATTGATACCTGATCAATTTATGATGCATGCAGCATCTGAGAATCCTTATCAAAGAGTCCTTTGTGGTATAGATTATGTGAGTGGAATGACCGATATTTATGCGGTAGAATTGTATAAGAAAATAAAAGGGATCTCAATAGGGCTTTCTTAGTATTGGAGCATACGGCATGTCTTTTTGATTTAAATGTCTTCGTTCCGTTTCATTTTTTCCAAGGTTTATGGCAACCTTATAACTTTCAACTGCTTCATCAATTTTATCCAAATCAGTCAAGAGCTGCGCTTTAATGGCAAAATATAGACTGTCAAAAATTGCATGATCCTGACGAATATAGATTTCTAATTGATCTAAGGTTTTAGGATCACCATATAATTGATAATAGGGCACCATTCGGTTTAGTTCAATAAATGGAACATAGGCATGTTTCATTTTATATCATATAAACTTAATATACTTCTCCAGTCGGTAGCTGCAAAGCTTTACGCAATGCAATGGTAATAGGAAATAAATGCTTGAAATAAATAGTTAATTCAGTCAGCCCAAACCATGATACCTTGGGGATTTGATTAATTTTGTATTAAATATTTATCGGATGGTTTCTCAATTCTCTTTCTCTTTACAGTCCTATCCCAGAGGTTTTCATTTGATTACTAGAGAAGTTTTACAACAAATTAAAGATTTGCCCGAATTAGGCCTATTTCATTTATTTATAAAACACACCTCGGCAGGTCTAACCATCAATGAAAATGCGGATCCTTCTGTACTTGTTGATTTTGAAAGCTATTTTAATAAAATGGTAAAAGAAAATGAACCATTCCTGACGCATACCATGGAAGGATCGGATGATATGCCGGCGCATATTAAGCATACGTTAACCGGTTCTTCTGTTTCTATCCCTATCACCAATGGTCAATTAAATCTGGGCACCTGGCAGGGTATCTATTTGTGTGAATTTAGGAATTATGGGGGGCAGAGAAAATTGGTAGCAACGGTTTATAGTTAACGCAAGCTCTATTAATATTAATAGGTTAGCCCTATTGATAAATTCTAATCAATGAAGGACATTTATATCCGGACGCTAGATTTGTGTTCTATCTTTTTCTTTTCTAATCGTTCGTAATAAATGAGGTAGGTAATCCAGGCAATAAATACTACCACTGAAGAACTGATTAACGGAAGGTTGCTATTTATTGTATACATGTAACCCGCCACCATAGGTGGTATCAGTGCGCCCAAAGATGCCATGGATTGATTGATACCTAATATTTCGCCCTGGAATTCTTTTCCTGCCTGATCAGAAACTACGGCAGTGAGGTTTGGTGAAGTGAGGCCCTGACCGATCGCAATAAACGGGCAGATGATATAGAACCAAAATGCCTGGCTAGGTATTAATAAAGAGCCTATGGCAAAACAAAGAATAAGAATAGAATAAAGCAAGGTTTTGCGATGACCTAGTTTTCTCCCAATAAACCGGATCAATAGTCCCTGAGTCAAAGCTATCCAGATACCGATCCACCCAAATAAAAGACCAATTTTACTTTCAGTGAAACTGAATTTATCGATGAGCAATACGGCAAAAAATTGAGTAAACAAAGTGAAACCTAGCGAAAACAACAATACGATTGTAAAAACACTTCGCAATTTGGGTTCCTTAAAAGATAGACCTACCTGTTGAATGCCTCTAAACAAATTGACTGGGGTTGATCGTCGTGTTTTGAGCGTTTCAAAAAATAAGAATTTGATTACCAAGATATTTATGAAAGTGAGTACAGCAGTGAACCAGAATGGTGTTGATGCATTAAACCAACGGACAATATTATCGTCAGCCAATACACCTCCAAGAGTAGGTCCCAATATAAATCCAAGCCCAAAGGCCATTCCAACAATTCCAAAATTTTGAGCTTTGTTTTCTTCTGTGCTAATATCCGATATAGCAGACATAATCACACTGATATTTCCACCAGTAAATCCAGGTAACATTCTACTGATAAAAAGTAGCGGCAGATGCTGTATCCATAGAGCTATACCAAAAAGTAGATAGCCAATAAAAGTACCGGCCAGTGATATTAGCAAGATCGGTTTTCGACCATACCGGTCGGATAACGCCCCCAACATGGGCGCTCCAAAAAATTGAAATAATGGGAAACAAGCAATCAAAAAACCATATAAAATAGCCCGTGTATCCTGAGATATAGCAGCATTAAAGAAACCTCCTTCTATGTCAAAAAACAATACCGGTATAACGGGAATAATTATACCTATCCCCAGCATATCCAGAAAGACGGTGAGAAAGATCGTGAGGAATGGTGATTTCTTTTTTGATTCACTCATAGCAGCAAAAGTAAATCGATAAATTGACTTTTTTATCGAATAGGTATGCGATAAACATTAAATTTTATTGGTGACAATAATTGTTTGGATAAGTTTTTGATTATGAAAGGATTAAATTAATATTAGTCCATACTAAAAGCACAAGAATAGTGGTTATTACACAAAATGATATACCCTGAAGCAGCGTATTAGTAAATAAGTGAATCCATTAATTAGATAAGAACCTGTTGAAGAAAATACGACATACAGAGCAGCAATTGATTGAGAGATGCCTGAACGGTAAGAAAGCTGCCCAGCGGAGTTTGTATGATCTTTATTTAGGGCAGCTCATGACCGTATGTAGAAGGTATGCGAGAGATGACATGGAAGCTGAAGATTTTTTGCAAGAAGGATTTATAAAAGTTTTTAAAAATCTTAAAAATTTTCGTGGAGAGGGTAGTCTTTACGGATGGATTAAAACCATTATGGTACATACAGCACTCAGACAAATTAAGAAAAGGATGTCGTTTGAAGATGCTGCTGACGTATATTATCTTTCTTCTGATCCCTCTGTTTTAAGCAAACTGAATGCTGAAGATATCATTCAAACAATACAGCAATTGCCAGAAGGATATAAAATGATTTTCAACCTGTATCACATTGAAGGTTATAGCCATAAAGAAATTGGCGAGTTACTTCAAATTGGAGAAAGTACCTCGCGATCACAACTTTCAAAGGCGCGCAAAATATTGAAGGCTCAAATTACTGATCAAGAGAATGTAACATTATGAGTGATTTTGACCAGTGGAAAAATAAGCTTGACCAATACAAGTCGCCTGTAAGCGAAAAGGTTTGGGCAGGGGTCGAAACTGCTTTGGTAGCATCGCGTAGACGAAGACGATTTTTCCTTATTTGGCTGATTGGGATTTTATGTATTGGTATCATAGGCGTGAAGAAGTACACTGATTTTAACAACTCCAGAATTATCCAAGATGACCTTACTGAACCTCAACTCTATGCACTCGAAAAAGATTCAGAGAAAATATTACCGATTATAGAAGTACGCACTTTAGATAACCAGGAAGTAACAGATAATGTGTTATCAACTAGTACGAAATCAATCCCTAAACATTCAGAAAATGTTAGGTCCGAATCACAATCCAAAATTTCAACTCAGCAAAAGAAAACTGCAACAAGAGAAGGACTACTAACTAGCAAAAGTGCTGACGACATACAAAATATGGAGGTTATTGCGCTTTCAGCTGGGTTAAATCAAATCGAGTTGGAGAAGCAAAATGATGAACGCCTAATTTCCTGGAAAATGGAAAACATTGCAACACTGTCAATTAATTCCATTGAGTATAAAAGTAGCACACCAATTATGGATCGATGTGATTTACCAGACCCACCGATAGGGTGTCCAAAACTAAATAAAAGATCTCGACTAGGCGGTGGATTAAGTAAATGGGCATTTGATATTACCTATGGACCAGGATATCCATTGAGAAGGTTAATCGCTAAATCGGCTGAGTTTGGAGATTACCTTGATCTAAGAAACGATAACGAATCGTCTGTGTATGAAGAGATGGTCCAGGCTCGTATATCCTATATTTCAAAGTGGGGAATAGCCGGGCGTACTGGAATTAATTATGGGCATCTGGTTGAGAAATTGGCATTCACCAGAGATAGTGTTATTGGAAGTAGTACGGTTATTACGATTGACACACTCTTTAACTCAGATGGGACTTATAATATTACCGTTGATACGACTAATGTGATTACTGCTGGAAGGTTGGAGAAAGTAAAGTATAATCATTTTACCACATTTCAAATTCCAATTATTTTAGGCTATGAACATCGTGTAAAGGATTGGACCTTTCATGTAAATGGAGGTGTGTTAATGAATTTTTCATTAAAGAAAAGGGGAGAAATTTTGGACCCGTCTAACCAGCCGGTAGATATAAGTACTTCAACCGGAACTTATGACGCATTTAAAGATGACTGGGGGATGATTTTATATGCCAGTTTAGGTGCTAATTATCGATTAACGGATCGGTTTCATGCGATAATTGAGCCTTCTTTCAGGTATACTTTAAATCCAATTTCCACTACTAGCTATCCACTTGAACAAAAATTCATGATTATGAATCTCAATGTTGGATTGAGGTATGAGTTTTAGTTTAAGGTGAAGCAGCGAATTGATTGAATAATGAATCGTATATATAAAACAAGTAAAAAAATGAAATTGACAAAAGCATCGACAATACTCGCAGGTTGCATGATGCTGTTGTTCATGGGTTGTTGGAAAGATGTTGAAAATTTTACTCCTTATCAAATTATTGAGGAGTTTGAAATTCAAGAATTATTCGAAGATTTTAAAGCAGAAGCTACGCAGTCTTATTTTGGACATTCGGGAGCTGAGATTTACATTATTACACCAAAATCAAATGTAATTACGATCCCGGCCAACTATTTGGTAAAAGAAGATGGTAGTGCGTGTGCCTGCTCCTTACAAGTAGATATTATAGAAGCTTCTACTAAAGGAGAGATTTTATTGTATGGACACCACACCATTACACCAAGCCAAACCTTGGAATCAGCTGGAGAGATTTACATTGACATCAAAACCAATACGGATACTAAAGTTCGATTGGCGGATGGTAAATCCTTTAAGTTGCAAATGCAAAAACAGGGAAGCGGAAGTTTGGATGATCGGATGGAATTATTTTATGGCAATGGGAATGGGCCACTATTTGCCTGGACATCGGCTGATGGAGATCCCAACAAATGGAATACGGCTAATGGTGAAGAATGGGCGCTGCGGGATTCATTACAGGGATGGGGATTTGGCTTTGAATGTTTTCCGGATAGCCTGACCTGGATCAATATTGATAAATTCGTGGATGTTCCAGATGATCAAAAAACAGCGGTATGTGTGAAACTTCCAGAAGAATACACGAATAAGAATACGGCCGTGTTTATGGTTTTCAAGGACATGAATAGCGTGGTAGCCTTAGCTGGCGATCCGGATACAGAACAGTGGTGTGAGCCTTATGGGAAAGTTCCGGTCGGATTTGAAGTCACCTTTGTAGCTATTTCTAAACAAGGAGAAGATGTCTATCATTTTGGGACTTCTATGAATACCATCGACTTCGATCACTTGGAAGAGTTTGATTTAGCGGAGGCTTCCCTAGAAGATATAAAAGAGTTTATAATGAATTTGTAACCAAGCGGGTATTTTTTAAACCGAGTAGCCATTCCGAAGGGGATGGCTTTTTTTATGCAAGCGAACGATTGAATTAACCAACACCAAGCCGAATTAATCACTTATTTCAATATTGGTGTATTGTTTAATAATCTATTGTTCTTTTAATTCTGCTGAGGACTAGATTTTTCTAATAGTGATTAATTCGCTCATCATTCGCGTGTATCACATCAATCTTCAATAATCCAATCAAATTCTCTTTTATTTCTTAAGTAGGTATTGTGGTCTTGTATGAATTCTTTCTGACTCCCAAACCACTTAATAACGGAGTCCTTTTTCAACTTAGTAAACTTATTATTTAGAAATGATGGATAAGAAGAAAATGGATATGTCCTAAAATTGGAGGTTGAATTGTGCAAGTAAGGATTCGTATGTATGTAGCAAATTACATTGATTAAATAATCATCTGAATCAATATGCTTGCGTTTAAAGGTTTTTTGGAATAATGAACCGACTCTACCTTCTTGTTTATTAATGGCTTGTGAGTAACTTATGAATAATCGCCTAAATTGTTCAATAATCATTCTTGAGAACTTATCATGGACTGCAAGGTCACTAGGTTCTACATCTTTTGGAAGTTTGAGATATCCTTTGGCAATATATTTGTCAAGTTCCCGGAGTAAACGTAAAGAAATTTCTGATTTGTCTTTAACTTTTACTAGCAAATGAAAGTGATTTCTTAATAGGCAAAATGCGTATGTGCTTAGCCAATCGGACAGATACTTATCATACTTTTTTAAAAAATAGAAGTAATTCTTTTTCTGGTAAAATATAGTATCTCGATTATTACCACGATTGTAGATATGATAGAATTTACCAGGATGAAGTGGTTCCATGCCAAACGAATTAATCACTATTATTAGAAATTATAGACTACAATCAATGTATAAAGAACTATTGATTATATACAAAAAATTATGCTTTATTATCAAGTGATTAATTCGTTATCACTTTGCTGCTTCGAACACCTTTATCGCTTCTCTTACGCTGCCCTTTTCTAAAAGAAGTTGATTGGCGTCTGCATACGATAGAGTAGTTTTTGCCATGACCATCTTGGTGCCTCGGTCTTTAAGTTTGCTATTTGAAAGCTGCATATCCACCATCTTATTGTCTTTGACTCGACCAAGCTTAATCATAACACTGGTGCTGATCATGTTAAGCACGAGCTTTTGAGAAGTGCCCGACTTCATCCTTGTACTACCGGTTACAAATTCAGGTCCAACATTTATACAGATTGGAAAGTCAGCATGCTCGGAAATGGGGGCTCCGGGATTATTGGTAATACATCCGGTAGTCACCCCATGAGCTCTGCAGGCTTTCAGACCATGGACAACGTAAGGTGTTGTGCCGCTGGCCGCAATTCCAATCACCACATCTTGAACATTTATAGACCATTCTTCCAGGTCTTTCCAGGCTTGATGGATATCATCTTCAGCATGTTCGACGGATTTGCGTATGGCTCCTTCCCCTCCACACATGATACCGATAACCCAGTCAAAAGGAACACCATAAGTAGGCGGGCATTCTGACGCATCCACTACACCTAAGCGACCACTGGTGCCTGCTCCAATGTAAAAAAGTCTTCCACCTTGATCCATCTTAGATGCAATTACATCCACTAATGGTATTATATCTTGGATTATCATTTCTATAGCTTCAGCAACTTTCTGGTCCTCTTTATTGATATTCGTCAATAATTCTTCAGTGGACATTTTTTCCAAATGTCTGTAAAGTGAACTTTGTTCTGTGATTTTTTCCATCAAACTTTTGGTTTACTTATTAACCATAATCCTAAAATTGTGAGTAATCCATTAAGGGGTAGAATCAAAAATCCAAGGGTAAAGCCGTTGAACCAATTGATTGAATTTGAATCAATAAGATAAGAAAGGATAGGCGCGGCTAAACATACCGGAATAACCCAATTATTTTTTAATTCACGTTTAGAGCTGATTCCATATACAAACAGTCCCAATATAGGTCCATAAGTATACCCGGCTGCCCGGAATAATTCATTGATAACCGAATCATTACTAAGGGCATTGAAGACTAGAATAACCACTAATAAGATAAATGAAAAGGTTACGTGAACCCATATACGGGTTTTCTTTTTTTGGTTTTCATCATCTCTTTTTTCAAAATTTAAAAAATCTACACAAAAAGATGTGGTTAAACTAGTTAGTGCTGAGTCTGCACTTGAGTAAGCAGCTGCGATGAGTCCTAAAACAAATAAAATTCCCAGTCCAGCAGGTAAATGTTGTAAGGCTATGGTTGGAAAAAGCTGATCTCCTTTTTCTGGAATATCAATACCTAAGTTTGCAGCGTAAATATATAATAATGCACCCAATGTAAGGAAAAGAATATTGGCAAAGATGAGCACAAAAGATAATGAATACATATTTTTCTTTGATTCATCCAGGGTCTTGCAAGTAAGGTTTTTTTGCATCATATCTTGATCGAGACCAGTCATTACGATGGTGATCAAAGCACCACTAAAAAATTGTTTAAAGAAATTGTTTGGATCGGACCAACCGCCCTCAAAGTAAAATAACTGGCTGTAGTCACTTTGTTTTATAATTTGATAGATTGAGTTTTCTGTTCCGAGGGCATCTTTAATAGCTATAATAGTCCAAATTACAGCAACCAGCATAAATGTAGTCTGTAGTGTATCCGTCCATACTATGGTTTTTATACCACCTCGAAAAGTATATACCCAAATTAAGATTATGGTGATTGCAACGGTTAACGAAAATGAAATTCCATATGGTTCTAAGACAAACTTGTGCAAAACCAAGGCGACCAAAAATAACCTAAAAGAAGCCCCAATAATCCTGGATAAAAGAAAATACCCAGCACCGGTTTTATAGGCAAAAAATCCAAACCTTTTTTCTAAATACTCATAAATAGAGGTGAGATTCATCTTATAATAAATGGGCAGCAGTACATTGGCAATCACTATATATCCCAAAACATAACCAAACACGATTTGCATATAGGAAAATGATTGATTGAGCCCTCCAGCACCAACGGCTCCGGGTACTGAGATAAAGGTCACTCCCGAAAGTGAAGCACCGATCATTCCGAATGCGACCACATACCATGGCGATTTGCGATTAGCCAAGAAAAAATTCTTATTCCCGGAGTCCTTACCAGTGAAGTAGGAGACTAGAATCAGTAAAAGAAAATAACCTACTATACAACTTAAAATTATTACTGGACTTAATGTATTCATCTTGAATTTCTATTAGACAAACATAGAGTTTATTTGCAATAATAAATATTTATAAAAATATTAATTGGAAGGAGTAACGTATTGAGTCTATCTTCAAACTGCGTACCTGATAAATAATTCTACCCTAAATCAAAATATAAAGTTTCCAACTGAAGGAAGTTAAATTCGATTTCCTTTTTAAAGAAGTAGTTCGGATCTTAATTCATTCAAAAAATTAAGAAACTGTGGAGTTTATTCAATTACTTAGCACTAGCAGCTTGGGAAAAATAGCGCTTCAATTATTTCTGGAAGAAAACCTATATCAGTAATTTAAAATCAAAGTAATTAATATGATTCTATCATTCGATACTGATTATGCTATAAGGGTAGATTAGTCTTGAATTTTTGTACCATAGCTCAAATCCCCTGCATCACCCAAACCAGGAACGATATAGGCTTTTGCAGTAAGCTCATCGTCTAAAGCTGCTAGCCAAATATGGACATTTGGGAATAATCTTTTAATGTGATTTAGACCACCATTAGAGGCGATAGCAGTAACAATATGTATTGCTTTGGGCCTGCCCAGGTTCAAAAGACTTTCAAGCGTTTTTCCCATAGAAGCCCCGGTAGCAATCATTGGATCAGCAACTATTACCACGGCATCATTAATGCTGGGACTAGTGAGATATTGCATGTGAATTTCGAAGGATCCGTCTTCATTATGAGCTCTATAGGTAGATATAAAGGCATTGTCAGCACGATCGAAATAATTAAGTAAGCCCTGGTGAAGGGGCAGCCCGGCTCTAAGAATTGCAGCGAGGACAATTTGATCTTGAGGGGTGTCCACATGAGCGATTCCCAATGGTGTCTCCACCGTGTCTGATGTATAGTTCAGCGATTTACTAATTTCATATGCAAAGATTTCGCCTATACGTTCCATATTTTTCCTGAAACGCATTCGATCTTTTTGGATTACTGCATCTCTTAATTCTTTTACAAATTGATTGGCGATGCTGGGTTCGCTAGATAGAATTCTTACCATAAATATCTTTTAGCTTTTATGAAAA
Source organism: Lewinellaceae bacterium (assembly GCA_024639065.1). Lineage (GTDB taxonomy): Bacteria > Bacteroidota > Bacteroidia > Chitinophagales > Saprospiraceae > JAHEJC01. Next base: position 26,457 of record JAHEJC010000015.1, read on the forward strand.
GTTAATCAAATTTAAGTGCTAGGTCTAAATTTTTCACTAAAAAATAACCAAAGACTCACAATTGTTGTTAGAAAGGGGACAATTGAAAAAAATAAATTTGATTTTGAATCAATTTTTGTATATTTTAATTTGATTAATTTGAGGTTATGCGGATTAGAATTTCAATTTTATTCATTTTATTCAGCTCTTGGGGCTTCTCTCAATCCGTTGTCTTTCCAAATGAGGAGGATAATGATTACGTAGGAATCCTCTTTAATGAAGAACGGACCTTTGAATTTAGGATTCATTCCAATGGATTGTCCTTGGGATATAATAAAGGGAATATCCTTAAATATTATCTTACTCGTACTTTTCATTTTGATGTAGGCTACCTAAGGCACCCCAAAGAATTTAGACAAAATTTGCGATCCCAAGCGGTGCTTCAATCGCTTACTTCAACAAGTGGATATGTTTATGGAAAACAGAACAGTTTATTGACTGTACGAGGAGGAATTGGAGAGATTCGTTATTTTGGAGAAAAAGCAAAACGCAGAGGAGTCGCAGTAGGTGTATCCTATGAGGGAGGACCGTCCATAGGAATTGTAAAACCTTATTATCTGGATTTGAAACGATTTGATGAAGAGAATGGAGTAGGTATAATTACTTCCAGTGAGAAATATTCGGAAGACAACGAAAAATTATTTCTGGACCCCAATTCTATATATAGTAATTCGGGTTTTTTTAAGGGCCTGGGAGAGATTAAAATTATTGCTGGATTGCAAGCAAGAGGTGCTGTTCACTTTTCTTGGGGAGCAAGTGATAAGTATGTAAAAATTTTAGAAACAGGTATAATGGTAGACTTTTATGCTCGTAAAATTCCTTTGTTAATCATAGAACAAAATCGCTCCTTATTTATAAATCTTTATTTAAGTTTACAATTCGGTAAACGAAATTAATTTCTCATTTGTTCCTAAGTTTATGATAGATCTTCCATTGGTTGAAAAGACAAATCGTAAGCGCAAACCTGATTGGTTGCGTGTAAAATTACCAATTGGGGCTCAGTATAGACAAGTTAGGTCTTTGGTAGATAAGTACCAATTACATACTATATGTCAAAGTGGTAATTGCCCTAATATGGGAGAATGTTGGGGTGCAGGTACCGCCACATTTATGATTCTAGGCAATACATGTACCCGATCTTGTTCATTTTGTGCAGTTAAAACTGGAAGACCGCCTGAATATGATACGGATGAACCTAGAAGAGTTGCAGAAGCAATTAAACTCATGCAGGTAAAACATGCGGTCATAACTTCTGTAAATCGTGATGAACTAAAAGATCGAGGTGCTGAGATCTGGTATCAAACGGTGCATCAAGTCAAAGAATTGTCACCACAAACAACTATTGAAACATTGATACCGGATGTAAAGTCTAATTGGGATGCTTTAGAACGCATGATAAGTCCTGGACAAGAAGTGGTTTCGCATAATTTGGAAACCGTACCTAGATTATATCGCTTAGTCAGGCCTCAGGCAAAATATGAGCGCAGTCTTGAGCAGATCAAACGGACCAAGGCTTATGGAAAAAGAACTAAATCTGGTGTTATGGTTGGACTTGGGGAGACTGAAGAAGAAATATATGAAACCATGGATCATTTGTTGGACCATGGCTGCGATGTACTTACGCTTGGCCAATACCTGCAACCTACCCCTATGCATATGGAGGTAGCGACATTTATTCATCCGGATAGGTTTGCAAAATATAAAGAAGTAGGCCTTTCCAAAGGATTTAATTATGTGGAAAGTGGTCCTTTGGTTAGATCTTCCTATCACGCTGAAAAGCACATTTGAGAAGGCAAGGAATTCGAATATTTCTGGAGTGTTGATCGCTAGAGCGATTTATATTTCCTTTATTCATAATTTCAAAATTCGGAATTTGCGGAGTGATTATTAGTTCAAAATGACCTTTATCATCAGTCTAGAGCGCTGACCATGCTACTTTCGACATAATAAGGGTTCCCATCTTACTATGGATCAAAATTTTAAAGCTGTCTCCCTCAAGCGCTGTCAGGGCTCATGATTTTTAATCAAACAGGGTGTTAATAAATTGGAGAGTCATTTAGTCTTTGTGTCTTTGGGCAATTTTTGCAAGGCCATCATCGATGTCTGCCCTAGATAACCATTGACCACGTATCATCACACCTTCTATTGACTGCATATTTTCAATATCCTCCAATGGATTCTTATTCAATAGGATCAAATCTGCACTACAACCAATTTTGATACTTCCAAAAATATCTTCTGCCTCAAAAAATCGAGCAGGATTGGAGGTGCCAGATTGAAGAATAGCAGCATTACTAATACCGGCGTCAGCCATGGCCTGCATCTCATGTTGTATTGAAAAACCAGGTACATTCATTACCTGGGGTGCGTCGGATCCCAGGAGTAATCCTACCCCCGCATCATCCAATTTCTTGAGAATCTGTTTGCGTAAACTAAGGAATTTATGATAAGTGTCTTCATTGTAATTGTCCCCATTAATCAGGTTGGTCTTATTGGTTCGCCAAGCGTACCGAACCTTAGGTTGCATGTAAGATATCTCTTTGTCTTGTATCATCACAGCTGGATCTACCGGTGAAAACCACCGAGTAAAGAGACTTTGAGTAGGAACTACCCAAACACCTTTTGAATGAGTCAGTTCAGCGAGCGAAGTTATTAAAGATTCATCAGCCAGATCAGTGAAATTGTATCCGAAAAATCCATTCCCATCCGGATCGACATCGGCAGTTACTAACCCTTCTACATATCCATCCAAATGATCAATACTGGCATATTTGGATTGGATGGCCCGAGATATTCCTACTTGAGTACTAACGTGACCAGCATAACCGATGTCTACTTCATTGGCGGTTGCTACTATTTGATTGAACACATCTAATTTAAGTCCAGGGTGTAATTTTAAGAAATCATATCCTTCTGCTTGGTAAGCAGTAACTTTAGAAACAGCGGTTTCGATATCCGGAATGGAGTTCCCATTGAGGGAAGGGCTTGATGTAAATATTCTTGGCCCCAAAATCTCGCCACCTTCAACTAATTTTTTAAGCTCAAGATGATATGGATTGCCGAGCATTCCTCTTATAACCGTTATGCCATTGGATAAATAAAGGAACAATGTTTCTCGAATATTCGTATCGTCTCCTTCTTCCGGTACAGGTATATGGGCATGCATTTCAGAGATGCCCGGTATGAGAAATTTATCACTGCCCTCAATAATGATAGTTCCAGTAGGAATAATCTTATGAGATGGTTCGGTGATATCTTTAATTTTGCCATCTTCGATCCATACGGATTTCTTATTAAGTGATGGCTTCGAATCAAGTGAAATGACCTGCACATTCTTAATACAGATATTTTGAGCCGAGAGGATATAAAAAGAGAAAACTATAAAAAAGAAAATGGTAGCGAATTTCATTTGAACGATTTTGGATATGAAATTAATCAAATCCAAATGCATTTCTCATTTTATGATAAATTTCTGTGTTCTCATAGATACCACTGAATTGTTCGGCCCCGGGCCCAAAAGCAAAGACAGGGATTAAGTCGGCCGTATGATTGACCGTAGTAAAGGCACCGACTATTTTACCCATTTTGGATCCTTGATTTATTGAATAACCTCCACACTCATGATCAGCGGTTACTATTACCAACGTTTCTTTATTACGTTCAGCAAAGCTTAATGCGATTCCAATAGCTTTGTCAAATTCTATCATTTCGGTGACTAGAAAATCAGAATTATTAGCATGGCCACCCCAGTCAATCTGACTTCCTTCAGCCATTAAGAAGAAGCCTTCTTTACTTCTCAATTTTAAAAACTGAATTCCTTTTTGAAGTGAAGGTATTAAATAGTTTCTACCTGCTTCAGCAGAAAGTGGTTGATTATCAGCAGTATAATATCCCAATTTTTTGATACCGAATACATCAATATCTGAGAACTCTTCGACTAAAAAATTGGATATGGTGTATCCTTTTTTCCTAAACTCTACCGATAAGTCCCGGTCATCAAGAACTCTCCTTTCAAAATATTTTAACCCACCTCCCACAAAATAATCGATATCAGTTTTCACGAAATCCGCTGCAATCGCTTCGTACATTGCTCTGTTGACTTGATGTGCTATAAAAGATGCAGGTGTGGCATGTACGATGCTGGAAGTAGCAATAAGCCCGGTGGCTTTATTTCTTGATTCCGCTTCTTCCAAAATCGACTCGACTGCTACCGAATCCGGACCAACGCCTATTGCACCGGTATATGTTTTTATACCACAAGCAAAGGCAGTTGCCCCGGAAGCAGAATCAGGAATCAGATTATTGGAAGCATACGACTTATGAAATCCAACGATTTTAAAACGTTCTAAATTCAAACTATTTTTGTTGGCATATAAACCGGCACTGATCTGAGATATACCCATACCATCACCAATCAGCAGAATGATATTCTTTGCAACGGGCATATCTCTAATACTACTTGGAACGGTCGTCTTTTGAGAAGAGTTGCAAGTAAGCATTGAAAAGCAGCAAAAGAGAAAAAAAATTCTACTCATAAGATAAATGCCTTGGGAAATCTCTTTAAGAAAGTTCGAAATTACATTTTTAAACCAATATATAGCGCTTACCGGGTAAGGATTTGACGATTCCTTTAAACTCTAACTGTAGTAAGTTTGTAGCCACTTCTCCAGGGGTAGTTTTTATAGAAGCTACTAATTTGTCAATATGAATATTTGGATAGTTTTGAATGGTTTCCAATATAAGTTGTTCGGTAGGCTCTAGTGGTTCAAACAGCGATTTTTGAGTGCCAACTGCTTGGTCAGTTTTTTTTGTCCAGTTCAGCGCGAGCGCAATATCATCGGCATCTTCGATCAATGCCGCTTTGTGGCTTTTAATTAACGAGTTGCATCCGGCACTTAAGGGATCATTGACCCTTCCAGGGAGGGCAAAAACATCTTTGTTGTAAGCAAGCGCAAAAGTAGCTGAAATCATCGAGCCTCCCCTTTGAGCGGATTCTACTACCAGGAGTCCATCGGTCATACCAGCAATGATTCGATTGCGCATGGGAAAGTTTTCTTTATCCATTCGAGTTCCAGATGGGAACTCAGTCAACAATCCTCCATTATTTAACATTTTTACAGCCAAGCTCCTATGGGAAGCAGGATACAATGTTTCAAAGCTATGACCTAAAACACCGATGGTGGGGAGATCGGATTGGATGGATTGTTTATGAGCACATGCATCGATGCCATAAGCCAACCCACTTACAATAGTGACATCATAATCCTGTAATCCTGAAACGATTTTTTCACATTGGCTCAGACCATACGTGCTAGGCTTGCGAGTACCAACTATACCGAGCATCTTTTTAGCATTCAGATCCGCTTTGCCTTTATAGTATAAAATGATAGGCGATTCCTGGATTTGTTTTAACCGTTCCGGGTAAAGAGCATCTCGGTAACTCAGTACTTTTATATTGTTATGATTAATAAATTCTAATTCCATTTCGGCATCTACCCGGGGATCTTGCTTGGAGATAATTTCAATAGCATGGGGACCGATATTAGGAATGCGCGATAGTTTTCTTTTACTCTCTTTAAACACTGCTTCTGCACTGCCACAATAACTAATCAGTGATTTTGCACTGATCGGGCCAATGTGCTTGATCTTGCTTAAAGCAATCATATAAATTAGATCACGCTGCATAAAATTAATTACTAATTTAGATATTTTGCAGCATTCACTTGGTCACCCATCTTAAGATAAGTTTGCCCTACAGCTTGTTTGAAATTTGCATCATTAGGATCCAGGGTTATTCCATACAATAAATACTTCAACCCCATATCATAAATCTGTCTTTGATTGACTAAATAATTCCAACCAACTGTAAAATAGAATGCTTTAAGTTCATCGATATATTGTCCCCTCCCATTGAGGTATTCAACATAAGTTTGGACAAATTGAATTCTTGGGTTCCGCTGTATAGCGTGATAAAAACTTTCTAATAATTTATTTATGTCCCGATCCATTTTGAAAAGCTCCGCGGCATTACCAGCACGCATACGGATCGGTTCGTTGTATATCGGGAGTATTTGCTCCGATTTTTTGAAATAATACTCGGCGTCTGTAAACAATTTTATCTTTTCATCATTTGACGAGGCTTTTAATCCTCTTTGAAATAAGATATTGCCATAAAATAGATTAGCTCTTGCACTATTGGTGCTTACTTTAATAGAGGCTTCATTTAAAGTTTCTCCATTTTTCCAATCGGGCACCCGGGTTATTGTTTTTACCGTAAATCCAATGATCAGCAAACTAAAAAGGATGTAATTAACTGTTGGGATCTTAATCCATTTTTGTAAAATGTCTTTAAAAAAGATGGCAACAATAATACAAAACCCAATAGAAGGCATGTAGAGGAATCGTTCATTCATGAAAGTGCCAATTGGAAAAAGCAGATTAGAAACAATAAATAGCGTAAGCAGAAAATAGAGAATACTGTAGCTAAATCGATTTTTATTCAAGAAGCCTTTTAGTACAATAAAGCCTAAAGCCAGGTAGCTTACTATGCCGGCAATGGATCCCAACTTGCTCCAATTCATAATGGGTATTTGGTAAGGATAATAATCATGGGTCAAAGGATGTGGAAAAAACAGTAGTTTAAGATATAGCAACAATGTATAAAAGATAGTCGCCGTTCTTTCTCCAAAAGACATCCCCTTAAAAGGATTATTCATAATGGAAAGGGAGTTTGGATCAGCACCCTTTATATACCCGATGGCTGAGTACCGCATTAAGAAATAAATGCCAAACGCTATTACTAAAGGAATCAATATAAAGGCGATATGCTTGGCGGACACCTTTCGGGAAAAGTAGGCGCTTAGTGGAATGACCGCAAGAAATGTAGCCGCATTCTCTTTAGCCAGAAGGGCTATCCCAAAAATTATTCCTGAGAGGATGAGCGGTAATATTTTTTTTGAATGTAAATACTTTAGACTAAAGTAAAGGGCTCCTAAAGAGAGAAGTAAGCCGTAAATTTCGTCTCTGCTTTTAATATTAGCCACTACTTCGACATGTACAGGATGAACAATAAATAGTAGAGTAGCTAAAAAAGGAATGTTCCAATACCAATCATCCTTTTTGATATCTGGAAATAATAGAAATAAAATTCGATAGAGTAATAGCGCAGTCAGTGCGTAAAATAGGACATTTAAAGCATGATACCCCATTGGATTTTCTTTGAATATGCCGTACTCCAGCGAAAAAGAAATCAGGCTTAGCGGTCGATATCGGGCTCCAACTAAAAGATCTTTTTGTTCACCAAAATAGCCGGCAAAACTTTCTTGAGTCAATAATTCGCCAATCCCACCAATACCTTTCTTTACAATTTCATTCTTTTGTACCACAATGCCATCGTCTAATACGAAATCAAAGCCCAATGAATAGGCATAAAGACCAATGGAGAGCAATACCAAAATGGTCCCAGGTAGAAGTTTGTTTTTCCAGAATCCGGCTGGAAAATAATTCACCACCTTATCAGTAATTTTTTTCTTTTTTACGGACTTTTCTCGAGCACTCATATATGTAAAAAATCTTTAATATTTTGCATGATGCAATTTACAAAACAACTTTTAGTCGCCCATCCTACGTGGAAAGAAATATTGTTGATTGACGATTAACCCTACCGCAGCAAGCTGCAATTGTATTGGCCTTAGTATTTTTTCTTCGTCCTTTTTGCCTTGATGCAAAAGGACCAACCTGCCTGTCCTGCGAACACGCAGCCAGGAAAATCCCCGCCTGAATGACTGATTCATCAGTCGGGCAGGAAGGGCTATATTATTTTCTTAACCTGCCTTCCAAGGAACGCAGGCAGGCACTACTAAAGCAAGGGTCGAATGTTCGTATATCGAATGTTCGGTTATTCGTTAATTCTTATCGGCCATTAAGCTTTCACCTTAAATCGCAAAGATCCACGCATTTAGTAATGAACCTTCAGAGTGGGAAATTGAATTACCTGAGGCATTTTGGTTAACGACTCTTTTGATAAAAATAATACCCTATAATAATAATCACCAAAACGGGTAGGAGGTATAGAAGATTGAAGCTTGGGGTAGTCATTTCTTCTTCGATGATCAACAATTGATTGGATTGAACATTGGTCAATGATTGTTTTTTACCTCCAGTCCAATAAACCAACACCGAATCAATAATCGACGCTTTATTTAAACCAAAATGAGCAATGGTAGAATTTTGAGAAAGATGACTACTTCCACCTCCGTCAATTTCTCTTATCATTCGATTATTGTTGGATACAATTTCTATGCGTGATCCGAGACCATGACTTTCGGCTAATTGGCCTTTTAGACGGATTTTGATCCAGTTACCTGAATTAAAATCATTACGGTAAAGCCGTGTGATAGTAGCAACCGGAAAGTTTGAAACGGGCTTTTGATTCACCATTAAGATGTCCATATCACCATCGTTTTCTAAATCAAAAGTAACTGATCCACGTCCAATGCCATAATCATTAAGACCGACCTCGGAAGCGATTTCCTTAAATTTGTTTTGCTCATTTTCAAAATACAAATTGACCATAGGCACACAGTTGGGGTTGAGATCACCGTTAACCACAAAAAGATCGAGGTCTCCATCCTGATCGAAATCGGCAAAATTAACGCCCCAGCTGATGGCGAAAAAGATCATGTTAAGTTCCTTCGCTTTATCAATGAAGGGTTTACCAGGTCCTTGATTGACCATTAGATGGTTAAGGCGAATGTCTGTAAAAAAATAATCCAGAAAACCATCACCATTATAATCACCAACACCGGTGCCCATTGAATTGATGGCTAGATCCATATCCAATGATTCACCCACATCTTCAAATTTATTCTTTGGGTATTGGTTCTCCAGCAACAAGTTGGGGGTGCGCTTATAGCCAAAATCATGGTTTACAAAAAGGTCTTGATCGCCGTCTTTGTCGTAATCGGTGAATACCCCACCAAAACCAAATCCTTTGTGCTTAAGCCCATATTCACTATAAACATCTTTAAAGTATTTTCCTTTTTGATTGAGCAGTAAATAACCTTTGGAAGTAGTCGTTGAACTTACAATGGTGGCGTCGCTGATCTCATTCAAAGGTCCCTGGTGATCTTTGAAATAATTACCCACATAAAGATCAGGATATCCATCTGCATTAAAGTCTCCAAAATTGGCTCCGGTACTGAATGAATACATCTGGTCCAGCTTATATTGAGTAGTGGCATCGGTGAACGTTCCATTGCCATTATTCAGCATCAACAAATTAATAGCTCTGGGAATTTTTTGTGCCGTATCCTTGGTAGTGTTGGTGGTAATAAAAAGATCTACGGTCCCATCCAAATTCACATCAGCACCTACTGCTCCTTGAGTGACATAATTTGATAATATCTCCAATCCAGATCCTTGATACTTGTTTGTAAAAGTACCATCTCCATTATTGTGGTAAAGTCTATTGTCACTCATGCCACCGGTAATAAAAAGATCTTCAAATCCATCCTCATCAAAGTCAAAAACACATATACCGCCCCCAAACATACCCCCATATACTTCAAACTGATGATTAATACCTGCCGATTCGGTTATATCTACAAATGCGTTTTGAGCATTGCATGGTACACATGAAATGACAAATAAAGACAGGGAGAACATTGATGCACTCCATGAATTAAAATGCCCTATTTTGTTTAGTGTACCTTCCAAACTAATTCATTTACGTTTCCAGCAATAACCTGACCACCTTTAAGTCCTACATCATTATCTTGAGGCGTATGAATTCCTCCATAAAACCTTGAATTGGCAGTCTCTTCTGCCACCTCCCAAAACGTATTAAAGGTGCGAGCTACAAAATCAACCTCTCTCAACTCATCCCTTTTTCTGCCTACGTGAGCGCTGTCAATAAATGTAAACTCATTTCCGTAAAGGTCCATCAAAATGGTGGCTGCAGTTGATGCTTGAATTGCATGACCAGAGGGAAAAGCAGGGAAAGGAGGATCTGGCCAGAAGGAAACCCATTCTTTGTCAATAAACTTGGGAATATATGTATTTGGTCTTTCGGAAAAATGATAGTATTTCCAGGCCCAACAATTAATAAATGCATCAGCCAATGCCATTCCCAATCTTGCATATGTTTCTGTACATTTTATGAGAGGAGGATTTTTTGCACGTAAGGCAATGGTGGCAATATAGTAAGAATGGCCACCAGGGGTAAAGGTATCATCAGGATCGTCCCCCCACCAGATAGCTGCTTCTTTTTCCGCTTGTGTAAGTATTTTATCTTTTTCGTACACTTGAATAAATTGTTGATAATAAGGTGATGATGGGGTAGTATCATACGGTATCATTTCTGGAATAGGAATAGTAGCATTCTTCTGAACGAAAGTTCGGTTTTCTCCCCAATGTGGATGGAGTGGATGATGGCTGAATGATTGTGCGTAAAGGGGTGGTTTCCATGATCCTGGTTTCTCTGGATGAACATATGTTTCATCAAAGTTTTTAAGATAGCCCCTATGGCCTCCATCCTTTTTAGACCATTCAAAAATGGCAGTGGCTATTTTTCTACCATAATCTACAGAAGCATCTATATTACCAACCTCATGCCTCGACTTTAATGACGCAAGGATAACAGATTCCAATGAATCAATTTTGTTTTTGTTAGCATCTGAAGTTTGATTGTAAAGGCTCTTTAATATAGCAGATTGTCCGGCATTTAAGCAGAGTATCCATGAATAAGTTTGGTCAGGATTGGGAAGGGGAAGGTCAGATAATCCATTGAGCTGGCCGGCCAAGGATTTATATTCCGGATAACCATTCACCACCGTTTCATACATAGTAAGACCTATGTAGCCTAATGCCCTGGAAGCATAGGTAGGTGAGTTTGCTGGAGTATGTTTTGTTAAATAAAGAGTCATGTCTGCCCATGCAGTGGCAATTTCCTGTGGGGAATAAGTGACTTGTTCAACTTGGGTGCATCCAAAGTATAAAAGAATAATTAGCAGAAAATAATATTTTACTCGAAAGAATGATTTTCCAAAAACAAGACTCATTGTAATTCTCTTTGAGCTGCATTCAATTTATAGGATAATAACTCACCTTGATTAATTCCAAATAAAAGTTGATCACTGAAATGAACCATACTTCTTACATCTCCCGTAATTTTTAGACCTGATTTGACTTGATTCAAGTAAGTAAACTTGCCATCCTCATTTCCTTGTAATAGCATACCATAATTAGCATCTGATTTACCTAGTCTTAGTTTATAATGGTTATTATTACCACATAGCAATAAATCTTGGATTCCATCTTGATTAAAGTCTAATGAGGTCATTACATGGATCGGTGCAAATTGTACTTCCTTTGGTAAAGGGCTAATCTCAAATTTATTATCTTCTGTGGAGAGAAATAAGCTGGTTTCCAGATGATTTGATGCTAATCGGGAAGCTTTTTTCAATTCAGCCGGTGTAAATAGATCCGACATAGTTACTTCCGAATAACTTTCAAAAGTGGGATACTTTGTTCTAAATTGAGTCAATTGCCTACCTAGCTCATCTCTGGTGACATAGGGATAACTCTTTCCTTGAAGGCTAAAACAAAAGAATGGGTCGATTGAACCATTGTTATCAAAATCATCATAGTATATTTCGAGTGGTTCCTGATCGGTGGCTGTAAATTGTGTATTGGTCCCAGCATTGCCTACCAAAAGATCCAGTCTATCATCGCCATTAAGGTCTTCAACTAATAAAGAATTCCACCATCCGGAATAGTCCTTGCCTAAATAATGATGCGTTTCATTTTTGAGTATTCCTTTTTCGTTAATATATATAGAAATAGGCATCCATTCTCCAACAATAATTAAATCTTCGTAACTATCATTATTTATATCTACCCATTGTGCATCAGTGACCATGCCTACGTGATCGATTTGAGGTGCTTTTGATATAGTCTGATCGGTAAAATTTCCAGAACGATCATTAATCAATATAACGCTAGGAGGCGTTACAGGATATCTACCAGGAATTACTTTTCCACCAATAAATAGATCAGGGGAATTGTCCTGGTTAACATCACCAACAGCAACAGCCCCGGTACTTAGCAATAATGGAGGTAGACTTTTAGGCCGTTCATGGAACATACCCTGGCCATCATTAAAGTAAAGCCGGTCTTGCAATTTAGTATCCTGTGCTTCAAGATCATGATAACCACCACTTGCCACATAAATATCGTTATCACCATCAGCATCGGCGTCAAAAATTTCAATCCTGCTGTCTATGAAATTTTCGGTTAATTCCAATCCTGAATTCATGGATTGGATAAAACTTCCATTTGGTTGTTGTAGGTAGATAGATGTGGCTTGTCCTTGAGTACCTCCGATTACCAGGTCATCTAATTTGTCGCTATTAAGATCTCCTTTGGCCATAAAAGGGCCTATGGTGGAACATGCATTTATCAATAATGGTTGACGCTCAAAATCTGTAATGTCCAGGGGTAATTGTTGATACCTAATGGGTGCAGGCGCTTGAGTAAAGATGGATTGTTCTGTATCTATAGATTCCTTGGTTGTTAGCAATGCATGCTCCTGGTAAAGCGTAATTCGTCGATTGACTTCTATTTCTTCAATAGTTTGAGATGTCCCATTCGGCCAACGCACGGTCAGCGAATCTATAGAGCTATTCGCTCCCAATCCAAAATGAAGAATGGGGGATACGGCAGATAAGTATCCTCGGGAGAGATATTGTTCCAGTGACTGGATATTACCCTGGCTGAATAGGGTCACTTTTGATCCAATGGCCTGCTTATTTAATCCTTGGCCTACCAGGTTGACCTGCAAGTAATTATTGTTAAAATTTTGTGTATTGTTTTGGAATATAAATGCTGGTTTATTAATGTTATTAACCATTAAATCCTGATCACCGTCATTGTCTAAATCAGCATAGGCTGCTCCATTACTATTTGAGGCAACGGCCATACCCCAGTCCTCAGTTCTCTTTTTAAAAGTAATGCCTTCTTCATTGGAATACATATAATTCATCACGTCTGATGATGGCATTTGACTAATTATCTCTAAGACATCCTCTCTTTTCAATCTACCTTTTTCTTGGACGT
>JAHEJC010000186.1 GCA_024639065.1 Lewinellaceae bacterium
GTGGTCATGGAAGACTAGGTGGTGGTGTTTCCGGAGTAGAAATGGCACTTTGGGATCTGGCAGGAAAAGCATTTGGTGTACCGGTTTACCAAATGCTTGGAGGGCAATACCGAGATAAAATCCGACTCTACGCAGACACGCCTGCTTCCCGAGATCCGGAAGTCTATGCCAACCGAATGAAAGGAAGAATCGAAAAAGGATATACCTTTCTGAAAATGGATTTTGGCATTCAATTGGTAAAAGACATTCCTGGTGCACTGGTAGGTGCTGATGTATGGGACCAGAGTAAACAGTGGCGAGACGAGCCTGGTACTTATGGCATGACCCGCCACCCTTTTACAGCCATTCAGGTCACCGATCTGGGACTAGACAAATTAGTAGAATATGTAGATACGGTCCGCTCCATTGTGGGCATGGAAATTCCCATGTCTGCTGACCACTTTGGTCATATTGATGTCAACGCGGCCATACGGTTAGGTAATGCGGTGGAAAAATACCGGCTAGCCTGGTTGGAAGACTTGGTACCGTGGGACTACACCGATAAATGGCGTCAAATTACACAAGCCATTAATACGCCTACTCTCACCGGGGAAGATATGTATTTGAAAGAATCTTTTATCAAATTGATCGATGCGGGTGCTATTGATTTAGTGCATCCTGATCTGGCCAGCGCCGGAGGTATTCTGGAGACAAAAAAAATTGGTGATTACGCAGAAGAAAAAGGGATCGGTATGGCTATGCACTTTGCAGGCACCCCCATATCTATGATGGCCAATGTTCATTGTGCCGCAGCCACTCAAAACTTCATTGCGCTGGAACATCACGATGTGGATACAGTATGGTGGGAAGATTTGGTTACAGGTATAGACAAACCTATCGTACATGAGGGATATGTTAAAGTTCCAAACTCACCTGGGCTTGGTGTTGATCTTAATGAGGAAGTTATTAAACAACATCTTCGAGAAGGAGAAAAATATTTTCCTCCTTCTGATGCCTGGAATAAAGATCAATCCTGGGACAGAACCTGGAGCTAATACTTATGAAGTTTTGAATGATGAAGGTTCGATGTTGAATGAATGAGCATAGAGTATAAATATTTCTTGAAGAATGTTGTTCATTCCTGTATAATAGATGAGTAGGAGTAATTGCTAATTCATATAACTATTAAAAACTATTCAAATATGATTCGGATCGAACAAAAATTAATCATGCTTTGCTGGTTTATGTTAATGGCCTCGCCCATAACCAGTCAAGAGTCAATCACGGATGAGGCCTTACTAAATTTATATGACGGATTGAGGGTTGCTGACGTTTCGGATGGTATGGATGTCGTGGGCTTGGCGGATGTAGGGTTGATGGATCCGATTATCCAAGCCTTGTGGAAAGATATTAATGATTTCAGTCACCAGTTTAGAGGTATTGCTGTAACCGTTAGGTATATACCTACCAACAAAGTAGTGCCCCGACCTATGCCTCCCGATGAGTTTAAAAAGTGGGAAGGTAATTGGTATAACCAAATTTCTACTGAACCCTTTGTTCCATTAATCCGTAAAGGTTCGGTAATCGTAATCGATGCTAGTGGTGACGGCGATACTGGATCCGTTGGATCTTACAATTCATTGGATTGGTATAGCCGTGGAGCGGTGGGTATCGTCTCCACCGGCAGTATTCGGGATACAGACGAAATTATTAAACAAAAAATCCCGGTTTATCTTGATCCGCTGCAACGAGGAAGAGGAATACGGCCAGGCAGAAATGAAATTGAATCAGTCAATAAACCGGTTGAAGTAGGTGGAGTAACCATACATCCAGGTGATATTATTATTGCTGATGGTGATGGGGTCATCGTAGTACCTAGAACTTATGCTGCAGAAGTAGCCAAACATGCCGGATTGGTATTGGAGGGCGATATGGCGGGTAGGAAATCACTCTATGAAAAATTGGGCAGGAAATTGGATCATACGGTAATTAAGAATTAGTTAAGGGGTCCAGAGGTTAAGTGGATCAGCTCTTATCATCATTACGCGTCGTCCCGTAGGGGGACGAAGCAATCCATTAGAATAAAAATTGAGTAACCGCCCGCAATGTCGATATTGTTAGTGGCTTGAAGCCATGATGCTTAGACACTCTGATGCAATGCTTAACAGATGCTTCATTCCGCCCCTTAAAAGGGTTCGTCATTGCGAGTCGCACACAGTGTGACGAAGCAATCCGTTAAATTCATGTAGTGGGAGCACAAATTTAGACTGCCATTTCTCTGATTGGACGGATTGCTTCACTACGCCTGCCAACTGCAGGCAAGTTGCCAATGACAGATTTATATAACAAATTGGTTAACAAGTATATATAATTTTTGTACTTTTTAAGCAAACTACGCCTATGCGATAACTTGCTCAATTCTAACTGAGTGAACCCTCGTAATAACGATAGTTTTTAAGCTTTGAAACCCCATTACAAAATTTGATTTTTCATTTTTTTCCTTGATGAAAAAAACGAAACAAAAAAAATCAAGACAGCCAAATACCCACGCTCTTAGCTGGCTCCCCCGTCTTCGCCAAAGCTTCGGACGGGCAGGCACACCCACTTGGCTGTCAAAGCCAGCCCGCACCGACTTCATCAATCTTGGGAAGTAAATAGTAAATTGCTATCCACGAATACGACTTCCAATCATCTAGTACAAAAATTTATAGATAGGACCTTATTACTTCTTTTTGTAGCAAAACAAAATGTTTATAATTACTATTGTCATTTCCTCATTATGCACAAATGAAAATTGTGTGATCTCTCGCAATGACAGAATCCTTTTGGTCATTGCGCGTCGCTCCGTAGGGCGACGAAGCAATCCGTTAAATTCTGTAGGGGAAGCCCTTATTTGGACTGCCATTTCTCTGATTGGACGGATTGCTTCACTTCGCCTGCCAACGGCAGGCAAGTTCTAAATGACAGAAAGGTTACTTAAAAACACCGTCGTAATTACTTCCCTGATAAGCACCCCATTTGATTGAATTATGGACAGGGATATCTGTGGATATTCGATGAATTCTAAATCCATCAAAAGTATAAGTATGTTTCAAATTGGAACCATGACAATGGACAATATCCACTTTACCATCATGGTCCAAATCGCCTATCCATGGAGTGGAGGACAGATTACTACCTTCATAGGTATCCCCAATTAAGTCAATAGCTCCGGTCTTAAAATTGATGGTGACCAACATAGTGTAAAAGAATTTTTGAAAAATCTCATTAACCTCCTGGAAATTAAGACTCATTAATATTTCGTCCCGTCCATCTCCATCCACATCCAAAGCTAAAGCAGTAGTCATCTGGTAAAATCCTAAAGAATCCGTAAAAAATACGCTGCCATCTTTTCCGGACACCGCTTTCTGAATACTCCACCCCATTTGGGGCCACACCCCTCTTCCATAAGAAACAAAAAAGTCAGGAATTTTATCTTCATCAAAATAACCAATAGCTACTGAGCCGTACGATTCAGTATTGGGAATATGGACTTCCCAGATTTTATGCTTGGTTAATCCATCAAATGCCATTAATCGTCCATCGACGGCACTGGCAACAATATCTTTAAATCCATCCAAGTTAATGTCAACCCCCGCCGGTGGGCCTATATATCCTTTGCTCTCACTACTATCCAATCGAGTAGATCCAGATAAATCCTCCTTGAGTACTTCAGATAAATAACAAACCCACAAATTCCCTGCAATTGTTTCACCTCCGGTTCCAAAAACGATGAGCGGATCATCCGATTCTTGAATAACCAGTATGCTCATATAGATCTCTTTATCGTCGGGCATTTTTGCTTTTGCCAATACCTTTCCATGTCTTCCATCCAGAATTACCAGATGACCTGCGGGCCGATCGGGATCATGAGGCGCAGCCATTACATCGCCCCCATTAGATACCAGAATATCTTGAATACCATCTCCATTTTGATCTGGAATCCGTTGTGGATTGTAAAAATTATACCATCCTTGCTTCACCGGTTTCTTTATCTCATTCGCCGATTTAAAATCCCATAGCAACGAACCATCATTCCCGTCTAAAGCAAATAATTCTGCTGACCTGCCTCCTATTATTATATCCGGAATGTCGTCTTCGTTGATTCTATTGAAAATTGGCGATCCAAATATCTGATCCGCCGCCGCCGCATGCCAAAGTATTTCACCATTCTTTCCATCAACAGCAATAATTGCAGAATCACAGGACTGAAATTCCTCTCGTCCAGCTCCAAATACTACGTCCATTACTCCATCAAGATTAAGGTCTATGCATCGAGGTGAAGAAAAAGTCCCTACACCCCATAAGTCCAATGACCAACTGTTTTGTGCAATCCCGGATGATGTAACGAATAGTAAGGTCCAGGTTATACCCAGTATCGAATGAATTGATCTAAATTGTAGATGTGCAAGAAATCCTTTAGTCATATTTTAGTAAACGCTAATAAATCGGCATTGTTCCTAGCGATTATGAAAGTTTTTGCTGAGCCAGTATTGAAGGTCATGGCATCCCTCACTTCTCCTTGAATAACCATCCCGCTTTTTGCAGGGTTTA
This sequence comes from Lewinellaceae bacterium, assembly GCA_024639065.1. Lineage (GTDB taxonomy): Bacteria > Bacteroidota > Bacteroidia > Chitinophagales > Saprospiraceae > JAHEJC01. The sequence continues at coordinate 4,573 of JAHEJC010000186.1, forward strand.
TTAACGAAAATTGTTTATTTGCATTCCCCAAGAGCAACATGCTTCTGCTTGCATTCTGTCTACCTACCTGGGGCTTCAATCCATAAAAGTTTCCTCCCATCCAAATATCCATATTCCCGTCCGAGTCAAAATCCTCGCAAACGATGGCATATACGGGCGCAATTTGTGCGGCATGAGGTAACGAATCCAGGCGAAATCCATCAGGTTCATTCCATAAGACACAATGACTGAGTGTTTCACAACTATAGGCAATAGACTGATTTCTCACGGCTTCCGGAAAAAGTGATTCATAGTTCTGATTGGCATAATCCTCATACTTCAATATCTGTTTTCTCAAATAGGGAAGTTGCTGACTGATATCCATTTTGGTGGCAAAAGGAAAAGCTTGGTCATCTAAAGGAGCCTGCCAATTTATTATAAATTCACTCTTACCATTCTGGTCAAAATCATTGACATACATTGACAATGGCTTCTCTGGAGACGCTTGAAATTTACTATTTAATCCCCAATTGCCCAACACAAAATCTGGATCACCATCATTATCCAAATCACTAACTTGTAAACACCGCCACCAACCCGAGCTATTGGGTAATTTTTCTATGAGCTTCAATGAATCCGGATCATTTCTAAATAGCTGAACAGGCATCCAATCTCCAACCACTATCAAATCTTGATCTTCATCCCCATCAATATCCGCCCAAGATGCGTCAGTCACCATTCCCAAACCAGCCAGTTTTCCCGGGGCTATATCCTCAAAAGCACCTTGATTATTTCTGAGCAAATAACTTCTGGGAGGTAATCCATAATTTCCGGGTATGCAACGAGCGCCTACAAAAATATCTTGATCCCCATCTTTATCAAAATCAGCGGTTTTCAAACAAGCAATCTCCCCAATAACATCAGGTATTCTGGAATTATCTTCTTGGAAATTTCCGGTACCATCGTTCTGATAATAACGTAACATGAAATGTTCTCGGCCCCTTGAATATTCATTTCCTCCGCCACCGATTATAAGGTCTACATCCCCATCCAGATCGAAATCTTCCATTACTCCGCAAATGCTTTCTCGAACCTTATCTTTTCTAAATGCAGGGATACTTTCCCGTTCAAAATAACCTTCACTATTTTGGATGAACAGTTTATCCTCATCGCCACTTGCGCCTAGGGTTATAAAATCATCTAATCCATCGCCATTGACATCTCCTTTTACCAGTTCAGGACCCTCTGTAGATAAAAGATTTAGTAATAAAATTTCGTGATCAAAATCATTGTACAGATTTTCCTGATGTTTTGAAGATCCAATAATGGTTTGCTCCGTGATATCTTTAAATAGCGGTGTAGGCTTTCCATCGGACGGAGCTACCGTAGTAGGTGTGGCATCTGTGTAATTAAATTCAATTATTTGATCGACGTCAACCTGTTTTAAAATCTGGGTTTTTTGGTCAGGCCAGATGATTTCTAACTGATCAATTTGTGTTGCCGCCCCTAATCCGAAATTTAGATATGGTTCTATACTACTTTGAAATCCACGGGTATTAAAATTTTGCCAGGTTTGAATATCATCTCCAATGGTAATCTTTACCCAACTGCCAATTCCAAATTTGTTTTTATCCGGTCCATTAAACGCCACTTTTAGATAATGATTCTCTAGTTGATCCGCCCCATTGCGGTAGATGAAAGCAGGACTATTCACGTTATTTATTACTAGATCCATGTCCCCATCGTTGTCCAAATCCCCATAAGCAGCTCCATTGCTGAAAGAAGCTTGATCCAACCCTATTTGGTCAGACAAGTCATTGAATTTCAGATTACCTTGATTGACTAATGCAAAATTTCGCAGCGGGTTAGAAGGCATCCTGGCTAAAACCGGTGGATAATCGAGGTATTGTTTTTCCTGAATCCGACGAAAGATGGAGTTATTCGCTAAAAAATCCCGAAAGTCCATATACATAATATCTCGTTGAATTCCATTACTGACAAATAAGTCTTTATGGCCATTATTATTAAAATCAAAAAACAAGGCTCCCCAACTCCAATCGGTGGCGGCCACTCCGGCGAGCATGGCAATTTCCTGGAAGTTACCTTGGCCATCATTAAGGTGCAAGCAGTTCTGGCCAATTTGATAATGATAATTGGCCCGGTATTTTATGTTTTCCAAATGATAGGGATCGAATGCAGACATCGCTTTAAGTCGATAGTTATCTCCAGCTAACATGTCGGTGGAAATTATCTCTGGATGCCCGTCATTATTAATGTCTGCCATATCGCCGCCCATACTGGATATCGAACAATAGTCAATACGCTCGGGCAATTCCTCAGAAAAGGTGCCATCACCTCGATTGATATATAAATAATCTCTTTCCCAGAAGTCATTACTAATGTAAATATCCGGATAGTAATCGTGATTGATATCTCCAATCACCGCTCCAAGGCCAAATCCAATTTCACTGCTATAAATACCTGCTTCTAGGGTAACATCAATAAACTGGTTATTATCATTGCGGTATAACTTGTCACCTCCTAATTCATCTGGCTTATCCCGCATACTGGTGAAAAGTTCAATCTTACTGGGATCTTTAAAACTATTGTTTAATAGATAGCAATCGAGATCACCGTCCAAATCGTAGTCGAAAAAAGACGCCTGCGTGGAATAGCCCTTATTATTCAAGCCATATTCAGCGGCTTTTTCTGAAAAGGATAAATCGCCATTGTTTATATAGAGTTCATTTTCTTTATTGTCACCTTTCACATCACCTGAATTACTGATATAGATATCCAGCCATCCGTCAGCATTGATATCAGCCATGGTGACGCCTGTGCTCCAAGCTTTCGCACCCATTACCCCGGCAGATTCAGTGATGTTTTCAAACTTCATGGATCCTTTATTCAAGTACAATTGGTTCTTACCCATATTGGCTGTGAAATATAAATCAGACAAGCCATCATTATTTATATCACCGATAGCTACGCCCCCGCCGTTATAAAAATTTCGATAAGTAAGAATATTAAATTCAGCTTGATCAATCACTCTATTATTAAATATGACACCTGTTTGTGATGAATCCAGTAAAGTGAAGAAAGTCTGTTGATTAGAAGTAATCTGCTGATCAATGGTGGATTGACCACAACCGAAAAGGCCAATGAAAGAAATAATGAGGATTGATTGATGTAGATGATTCATTGAATGTATTTGCGGATTACTTTGAAAATATTCCATTTCCATGAGTACCCATATAGGCACTCCATCGTGGAGTTTCATTTAACTTTACTGGTGTACTGATTCTTTTGCAATTCATGCCCATAAATCGCTGAATATCATTAGGATTAAAAAATTGGCAATAGATCAGATCCATATAACCATCACTATCCAAGTCCCCAATCCAGGGTGTTGAAAAAAGGTTCTTAAATCCAATCGTTTCATCAATAACGCTCCTTTTACTTTTTTGAAAATCAATCGATACTATCTGATTACTCATCGTTTCGGGGGATAGACTATCTTCTGAAAAAGTATAATTGCAATCATATTGATTTGTACTGATTATGGCTTCATCCAGTCCATCATGGTCCAAATCATAAACTACCGGTGACGAGATCGCAAAACAACCCACTGAATCCTGATATTCGACCGCTCCTGATTTTCCATCCAACATTACCAGAACTGCGTCTTGATATTGCGGCCACACGCCTATACACATACCTACTAGCAGATCAGGCACCTCATCTTCATTAAAATAGCCAATAGCCATGCTATTACTAGATTCTACCCCTGAAAAAGATTGCGTCCAAAGCATGGTCTTTGTCAATATATCATACGCATAAATATTACAAGCATGAGAAATACCTACCATTTCAAATTCACCATCTTGGTTAAGATCCACTAGTGACGGTGGAGCAATATACCCATGTCCTGTCTCCGAAGTTATGATATCGGCTGCTGCAATATTTTGATTTACCAGATCTGATAATTTGCATAAATAAAGATTTCCGCTAAAGGTTTCTCCACCCGAACCAAAAATAATCTGCCCTACTCCATTTGCATTTTCAAAATAGATAGGAGACATATAAGATTCTTGACCATCCGGCATGGTATCAGCTGCTAAAATGCTGCCATCCGTTAAACTCATCAACATTAAAACACCTGGCCAACGGTCAGAATCGTCGCCTGGAAGTGCATCCCAGTTGCCTCCGTTGACTGTAAGTAATTCAGGATGCCCATCACCGTTTTGATCCGGGACTAAAGCGCTGTTATAAAAATTGTACCTGGCATTCTGAAGGATTGGATGATCGCCGAAGGTATAATCATAAGACCAAATGGTTTCTCCGTTCTTACCATTAATACCAGCCAAAAACTTCCCTCTTCCTCCGATAAAAACGTCCTGAATCCCATCTTGGTTAATATCGTAAAAGGTAGCAGACCCCACTACATGAGCAGGCGCAGGATGCGACCAGAGCACCTCTCCAGTAACCCCGTCAATGGCCAGCACACCTTGATCCGTTTGAGCCATTTCTTCCCCACCAGCTCCTAAGATGATATCCAAAACACCATCTTGATTAATATCTATTGCTCTAGGAGAAGATTGGGATCCGATCTGATAAAAAGACTTATTCCAGATCAGTTCGGTTGATTTTTGTTCGCAGGCTGAAAATAGAAATAGGATGACGAGTAAGTAAAAGCCCATCTCCCAAAAGTTATTTCTATTTCCGGTTATTATTAGGACCATATTCAGCTTCAAATTTACGATCAAAAAGACATCTTATGGACAAAAACTTCATGAAAAAACTATTAACAAATAAGGTTTATCCACATAATGGATATATTTTTTGTGAATAACATAGATTTTCATTTAAAAGAATTCTTTATTCTATGACCAAAGCTTGCGTTTTTTCAAAAATGCGCATAGTTTAAATGGAGATTCTTAATCAATCTTCCAAATCAAAGATCTGTATTTCCCACTCTAAGATCGCCTCATGCCGGCTGGGCACTTACCCTTTTCCAACCATGAAAAAAGTAAGCAAAAAAATCTCCGCTTAAGTGCTCTGACACAAAAATTTCTTACTAGTAATTTACGGTCTCTTTTGCCTACTCTATTCGTTGCTCCGCCCTTCCGTAGCAAATGCTATGGACGGTTGTCGCGCCTCGATAGCAGCCAAAATAGCCTCGAAATTCCTGACAACAACTTTTAGGGCATAACACTAGTGAAAGTGACTAAATTGATTACCATTCGTTAAAATCAAAAAACTCGCCCTGGTTTAACTCATATCATTTTTACAATTTTGGCATCTAGTTCTTGAGTCTATTCATTTCTTTTACCTATTGGCACATTACGGTCTCAGACAGTTTTGATTTTTTAACCCGAATACTAAATCAATTCTTCACGCCATTTCACTAATGCGGAATATAAACTCCATAATTTATTTGCTTCTTAAGTTTGGACTAAGAAGCTTGATTAGAAGTTTTGGTTTGTTGTCCGTAATTGGAATTACTGCAAAAAAAAAGCGATGTCAATACATTCGACATCGCTTTCATTATTTATTACTTAATTCTCGTTACTTCACATCCCACCAACCTCTGGTCATAAAGTCATCCGGTTTGGTACCGGTAGCAGCTGCATTTGGATTATTCGCTATTTCATTAGTGTAATATTGAATTCTTCTAAATATCTGTCCACCGGTCAGGTTACCAGGATAATTATTAGGTGTCAAAGCTGGCATGGCCGTTCTTCTCCAGTTGCTATATGCTTCATACCAATTAAGGTAATTAGCGGCCCAATGTTGTTCAGCAATCATCTGCTCTGTTCCATCAAATGGATTCGCAGAGAGATAAGCATCTACAGCGGCATCATCTACCGTGAAAGATGCATCGTAGATAGTCCATTGCTGCATTGAAGCTTTTACTCCTGCATTGTAATGTGCTTCTGTGTTACCATCACCCCATCCTTTTAAAGCAGCTTCTGCCAAAAGAAATTCTACTTCTGCATAATTCATAAACATATGTGGATCGTCTAAATCCAACAATTTAACATTTAACCTAGAATAGGTTGCGTATTGATCTACTGCTTCTGTAGTACCTTCATACTCTTTTATGGTTTCAGTGTCGTATCCATTTGGCAGACCTTTTTGAGCCGCATAATCCGTATTAAATGGACCTGCCCACGGACCAATCCCAGAGCTATAAATCAACAATCTAGGATCGTTACGATCTCTGAGGAAATCAACTAACGTCTTACTCATTACTGACAGACCACCCCAATCATCCGGGATTAGTGCTCTAGACATGCCGTTAGTATTAAACCACAAGCTAGGACCTGGAGACATAGGCAACCAACAGGCATCATCATTACTAGTCATTACACCACCCGCTATTGCTTTCTGAACAAATGTTTGTGCTGTTCCTGGATCCACATTAGAAATACGCATAGCTAAACGCAACATCAAACTATTGGCCAACTTTTTCCATTTTCCAAAATCACCGCCATAAATTACATCCGCTGCTCCTACATTGTCCGGTCCAGTGCCAATAGCACTTGCCGCAGCATCGAGCTTATTAAGCATGTCCTTATAAATGGATTCTTGACTATCGTAAACCGGAAAAAATATACCGTCTACTCCTTTATTCGCTTCCGAATAAGGCACATTTACATATAAGTCCGTCATGATGTGCATGGGAATAATGTACATGACCTGAGCCATGTGGTGTAGATTTGTCCAATTTGGATTAGTACCATCGGGACCGGTCTGCCGTATGACTTCTGCCAGCGTTTTCAAGGAATTTGTATAAACATACCACATGTATGAATTTTTACTATCCTCGTTGCGTGTATATTTATCACCCATTGCTCGCTCTCCCGATTCGAGCGATGCCATTTGTTGTATTAGATGTGAACATATGCCCAAATGGCATCGTCCATTTACATATCTGTTTTCTGCGGCTTGCACTTGTCCCTGGGTAAACATAAACCTCCAATCAAGTTCATTCGCAGCCGTAGGATTAAGGTTTAACTCTACCAGCTCGTCTGTATCACAGCTGATCAGCGGCATCATACAAACTAGAGCCAACAGAACTATTTTATTTAAATATTTCATTATCTTTTTGATTTTGCTATTAACAATTTTAGAAAGTAAGCTTTATATTAACTCCATAAGATCTAGTCTGTGGGACGCCAAAATAATCCAAGCCTTGCGCATTGGTATTATTATAATTGGATTCCGGATCCACGTTTTC
>JAHEJC010000573.1 GCA_024639065.1 Lewinellaceae bacterium
TTAGAAAGACTTTTGTTCAATGGATTTAGAATAATAAATCCACTATCCGCAAAAACGGGGATGGACACAATGTAACCAATAATGGCCATGGCTTCATGAACCCGTTTACGCCCAATAATATGCAATACTGCATCTGCCAGCCGGAAAGCACCTCCTGAATGTTCCAGAAAAGCACCTATGATCACACCGATTACGATCACTAAACCAATCTTTCCTAAGGTGCCCCCAAACCCATCATTGAAAGATTCAACGATCTGTTCTAACGGCATCCCCGAACAAACTCCAAAAAAAAGTGCGGCGGCCAATAAAGCTAAAAATGGATGAATATCCAGTTTTGCTGTAAATACAATAATAATGATAACACTTACAATTAATAATAGGACCACAAACATTTCGTTGGTTTTTAGGCGTATTTTGAATTAATGGTTATCTCTAGCTACTTCTTTACCAGATTTTCCTACCAAAAAATCGAGGTCAACCCCCAAATGGGCTTGTTGTACATTATTGATGTACATATTTACATAGCCTCGATCGGTCACCGGTTTAGGAGGTGTCCAAGCTTGTCTACGCAGTTCTAATTCTTCATCGGAGATCAGTAATTGCAAAGTACGTTCAGGCACATTTAATTCAATTTCATCACCATCTTTTACGAGCGCAATGTTTCCACCAATGGCAGATTCGGGTGAAACATGCAACACTACCGTTCCATAAGCTGTCCCGCTCATGCGTCCATCCGAGATACGCACCATATCCTTAATACCTTTTTTCAGCACTTTTACCGGAAGGTCCACATTACCAGCCTCGGGCATTCCAGGGTATCCTACCGGGCCAAGACCCTGAACTACAATGATACCGTGCTCATCAATCGGTGTATCCGGATGATCGATGCGTGCATGATAATCTTCAATACTAGTAAATACGCAAGCTTTTCCTCGATAATTCATCAATTCAGGAGTAGCAGCAGAAGGTTTGATGACGGCTCCATTTTCGCATAAATTGCCTTTTAATACAGCTATTCCTGCTTCAGCAATCAACGGCTTGCCTATAGATGCTATTACTTCCCGGTTATAACACTGTGCCTTAGAACTATTTTCGACTAAAGATTTTGAATTGACCGTAATAGCTCCCTGGTGCAAATAAGTTTTTAGCTCATTAATCACGACCGGTAACCCACCGGCATAGAAAAAATCTTCCATCAGATAGTCTCCTGACGGCATCAGGTTGACGAGTAGTGGAATTTTGCTACCTATTTTGTCAAAATCTTCCAGATTAAGCTCTACTCCAATACGGCCTGCTATAGCTTGAAGGTGGATAATAAAGTTGGTGGACCCTCCAACCCCGGCATTCAATATGATTGCATTTTCAAAAGCTTCTCTAGTGAGTATTTTGGATAAGGTTAAGTCTTCTTTGACCATTTCCACAATTCTTCTACCTGCTAATTGCGCCATTACTTTTTTGCGACTGTCAACGGCAGGAATCGCTGCAGCTCCAGGCAAAGTCAATCCTAAGGATTCAACCATGCAGGCCATCGTTGATGCAGTCCCCATGGTCATACAGTGACCAGGACTTCGTGCTGAACAAATTTCAGCTTCCAACAAATCTTCTTTACTAAATTCTTCAGTACCCATTTTGTCTTTAATCTTCCATACAAAAGTTCCTGATCCAATTCGTTCACCTCTAAACACGCCATTGAGCATGGGCCCTCCTGGCACAACAATAGTAGGCAAGTCGACACTGCAAGCACCCATCACCGTGGAGGGGGTGGTTTTATCACAACCAGTCAGCAAGACAATGCCGTCCAATGGATTGGCCCGGATAGTTTCTTCGGTATCCATACTGGCCAAGTTCCTAAACAACATGGTGGTAGGACGCATTAAGGTCTCACCCAATGACATGACCGGAAACTCCAAGGGAAAACCACCAGCTTCCAATACACCTCGCTTTACCCATTCGGCAAAATCTCTGAGGTGACCATTACAAGGAGTCAATTCAGACCAGGTATTACAAATACCGATAACGGGTTTACCTCTAAAATGATCATCCGGATATCCCTGATTACGCATCCAACTACGATGAACAAAAGACATTTTTTCATCTCCGTCAAACCAAGCAGCACTCCGAAGTTTTTTCTTTTCCATTGGTATCTATTTAGAACTAAATATGTAAGATCATTAATCCAAAAAACTAATTAATGGAAAATAGGGAAATTAAATAAGACAACCCGTATTTTCTCTGGAGAGTTAAAAAATAAAGGGCCACTCTACCTAAAAGCGGCCCCCTTGGGAGAATGCAATATTTAAAAAGAATGTATTATTTTTTGATCACCTATTCACTTCATTGAAATTGGTCACCTTGAATTTTCATGATATGGCTAAGCCTTTAAATTGATTTTACCAAAATCAAGCCTAAAGCGTTCCGGTTCTTCCAAACCGGATCTAAATAAGATACGAAAAACCATTTCCTTTCTGAAACTGATGCAAGAAATTTACATCCACAGGATTCTACAAATTCTACCATATAGACTTCCTTTATTTCAGTAAATTCATTATTGTGGATCATGGAAATTATGGAATATCCCATCCTGATAACAAGACGTACTTATTGTAAATAAGACACATATTCCACCTAATTTAATTCTGAAATAATCCTAGATCGTCATTTTCCAGGATTAAAAAAGTGTTAACGGTATTAAATTTTTTAATTATTTTCGACCTTTCACAAAATTGAAAACATGAATCTTATTAAACTCGGCTGTTTAGTCTCTTTTTGGTATGTGGGGTTATTAAATGCTCAGGAAGATGTCCCCAAAATTAATTGGTCCGATCTTCAGGAATCCAAACCGTGGACAGCCACCGAGCAATGGGAACCCGTGCCTAAAAAAGTGGTCCCAGGCCGATACTCGTCAGCACCATCAGATGCTATTATTTTGTTCGACGGCTCCAATCTGGATGCCTGGCATAAACCTAAATACACCTACGGTGCTCGCATGGATGAAGCAGAAGCTATCATTAAAATACGCGCTGCAAAAAAAAATGAATATACCGCTCCTGAGTGGGAGGTAAAAGAAGGTACTTTAATCGTCAAACCCGGCGGTGGAGCTATTGAAACCAAACAGTCCTTTGGCGATATTCAGTTACATTTGGAATGGTTAGCTC
>JAHEJC010000187.1 GCA_024639065.1 Lewinellaceae bacterium
CGTCCATCAAATTGTCATTTTTTAATGGTTTAATCCGATAACCGGAATCCTTAGGCAGTCCTTGGAACATGAATGTCCCATTTTGAATGGTCAATGTACTCGTTTGAAAGTTTCCATTATTTATCCAAACCGGTACATTAGCCATACGCATATTGTTTTCCGTGTATACACTTCCTAAGACTTGCGCTAAACTGGCTAACGTATCGCTGCATGCATTACCTTCTCCATCCTGCAGGGCAATATAAGTTGTACAGAAATCTTTATTTCCGACTGCATCAAAAACCCAAATATCTACGGTAACGATCTGTTCTTTCCCATCAAAAATATCAGCACAAGTAAAAGTTCGGGATAATTCTTCACCCAACGAATCAAAACTAAATGTCAATTCTCCCGGGCAATTGTCGTAACTTCCTGCATCCAAATCGGAAGCCCAAACCGTTACTTCTCCCGTAGAAGGCATAATCACTGTTGCGATTCCATTATAACAATAAGGTGTTGGCTTTTTGCAATCAATAATACGCAAGTCAAAAATGCATGTATCCGCATTGTGACATTTATCTTCTGCAATCAAATGAACCTCATAAATACCAAAAGCATACTCTCCTTCTAGCTCGTTTCCATGGCCATAGATGTAGTCTTGCGTGGAGGTTGCACCTTCCGGAATTAAGTAATAACGATAGGCTATCTGGTCTTCGGGCGTGCAATTGTCAGTTGCTTCTGCCAGTACAGCACTGACAAATCCGGTTGAACAAGCACTATCATAACTGCATATAGTAACGGTCTCACATGTTAATTCTGGGGCTACATAATCTTTTACTTTAATTACCTGTAGATATTCTATATAACCGTCACCACCATCCTTTAAATAGCGATATGTACAAGGCCTTCTCTCTCCAGCTACAATCGTTGAATCGATTACTACGTCATAATCTTGATGTGAGTCTGGATTATAAGCACACCAATTGACTAATTTCCAAGTACGCAATATTTTGTAACAAGCTTCGTCATCTTCATCAAATATCTGATCGTCATAGGTTATACCGATCAATTCACAATCAACGTCTTGAATCAGAGGATTACCTCCCACTCCATCAGGACTCAAGTCAATATCTTCTTGGTCGCAATCGACTACCAAGTCTTCAGGAAACATAACTTCATAATCGCTCCTTGGCAAAACATGGATGCTTTGTTTACATTCTGCCGTATTGCCACACCTGTCTTTGACAGTCCATACTCTGGTAATGTATCCGGTTCCACATTCATCGAGCTCACCCTTATCTTCTATAGATAACTCTAATTCATCCTGAGGGGTACAATTATCGTAATAAGCAACCTCTCCAAAATTGGCTACTGGCGAATATTTATCTTTTCGATCGAATGAATCCAACTTCAACCATAGTTCACATCGGATGCGTTCCCAATCATTTTGATATTCAATACCACCATCAAGGTAAGTGGGCTCATAATTGCAGATGGGTGTAATATGTGGACAAAGTTCACTCGCTCGATTAGCCGATTCTATAAATCCATAATGGCCCCACTCAAAACCATAAGGAACACTGTCACAATAGATTGTATAATCATCGGGCGCTTCACACACAGGTGGTTCTTTGTCATCCTTGATGATCTCGATCATGCAGTCGTTATAGTAAGGCAAATTGAAGAATAAATGTCTGAATACATCTCCAAAAATAAAGGCTCTCAAAGCTTGAGACTCATGAACAAAGGTTCGTAATACCGGATAGGTATTTAGATTGGTGACGATCTTTGCATTTTTCACTACGTCATCTTCGTAGCAAGCCTCAGCCAGAAATCCATGCAGTTCAGCAGTTTCCGGGGCATCGTTCAAAGCATCTTCAAACAACTGCATCTCCGTGTTTCTTCCTCTGGCAAAAATATATTCATCATCTATATATTCACACCCCAAGGGTGGATAGATCTTTTGGTGCTTCAAAATATCTTCGTAATACAAGAGATAATTGCATCTGAAACTTCTGGTCAAAAGGAACCGACTGCGGTACCAGTTATACCAGTAGTGTTTTGATCCTTTGAATACATGCGGATCGTATGGTGGAAAATTAAATTGCTCGTATACTCTTAACACCAAGGTGTCTTTATCACAATCAGTCACATCTACATAATCATCAAATACATAAAAATCGATCCATTCTGCAATTACACTATCGATAACTCTTTGATGTTTGTAATAGTAATCGTGACCATGGCAATAAGCTAAACTATCCAACCAACGATTGGTCCAATAATTAATATCACTCATCGATGCAACCGCATAATGTAAAGAGTCAGCACAATTATCATGACTACCGTCGTCAAGATCGATTGCGTAGATCCTAGCCCAGCAAGAATCAGGATCCAATGTCACTTGAGTTAACTCATCACACACTGGTGTCGGAGGATCATTATCCCGTACAATAATAAATTGTGAAATAGACGTATCATTCCAACATTCATCAATAATGGAATAAATTATCTCAATTGGGGCTAATATATCAGTAGGTGGTAAATATTCAATGACCGTTTTTCCATAGGGAATCTCTCCATTTCGATAGACGATTGCTCCATTCTCTGAATAGGGATCCACATAACTCAGTTGATATCTAACTTTTAATTTAGCCAGTGCGATATCCGGATCGATACCCGCTTTTAATGTACATTCTTGTTTAATAGGTGGCCGTTTTATTTCATAGTGCGCTCTGCAATCATGCGCGTTGGTGGTAATAGTTTGAATCAATGGAAACGTGTCATCGTACTCTGGTTCGGCAGGTGTTGTATCGATCACCGGAATCCATTGTATGCAGGTTTGTTCTGTGCTATCACACCAATCTTTAACTGTCCAAAATCGTCTGATTTTATAAGAAGCGCCACAAGTAGGTATTACATGATCTTCGTAATAAACAAAGATGTTGCAAGTTTCATTGGTCGGCCATAGCCATACTGTATCCATGTTGACCACAACAAATGGTGGCTCTACCAGACCTACATTTTCACCATTTTCTACTAATGGTTTTGGAATAGCTCTTCCCTCCTCATCAATAGTAACCAAGGTTGTATCCCAAAGTTTAGGATTCAAACATTCAAATGCCTTTTCCTCAATACATTGCATACTATCAACATCCACACGCAGTAAATAGATCCGCTGTGTACATTCAACATAGTTACCCCATTTATCAGCAGCTCGAATGTCTCTTTCCAAATAACCTAAAATCGTTGAATCCGGAGCGCACTCTAAAGAAGTCCATTCTTCACGCAAAATGACAATATCGGTAGGTAATCCGCAATCAATCGAATCCGCTGCCGGAGGTGGAATCGGCTCAAAGCAATAGATCGTATCTGAACTACAATCTAAGGCAGGGGCATGTTTATCCTCTACCTGAATATAACCCCAACAAGAATTACCAGTCAATGTATCAATTACTCGATAACGAATTTTTTCACCTCGCAACCTGCCATCCAATCGATCCGGAGCCAAATCCTGGTGTTGGCCATATGGATATTCTATGGCAATCCGGTAACCGTCACAATCTGCAGAAGTATCTTGCTCAACAAGCACATCCAAGGGCTCTAAAGTTCGCTCACAAGCGGAGTCTAAGGAAATAAAGATTAAATCGTTACAAGATAATTCACAGATTGTATCTTGAGAATAGATACTAATAGCTGTAAGCCAGCAAATTATAAAAAATAGAGAGCGCGTTAAATTTTTCATGATATTGTCTGTTTGGCAAACAAATAAATAGATTATGTAATATGTATAAAGCTAGTTATAAGCCTTAATCATATTATGATTTTATTTAATATATCAGAAACTATGCCAAATCTTATTAAAAAAAAGTGTAATATGTTAAATCGGGAAGAATTGAAGATTCGATAGATCTTATGTCCTGAACCATTAATCTCAAATATCAGCTAACCTGTCATTTCTAAAACATTTAAGCTAATCCACTAACTCTTGACTTCCATTTCTCAAAAAATCATAGATTTACCGAAAATTGTTTAAAATGAGATTAATTTTGACCCTGTCCCTTATGTTCCTGGGCTTTTATACATCCTGTCAAGAAAAAAATACAATTATGGACGAAGGCTCCGAAGACCTACCCTATTATCAAATTCCGGATTATCCCGAAGAATATACATCTGGTAATGCCGTAGCCAGAATGATTGACGGGCTTGGATACCGTTATTATTGGGCTACGGAAGGATTAACCGAAAATGAACTCAACTATAAGCCCAGTGAAGACTCCAGAACCATTTTAAAAACCTTAAACCACATAATGGGTCTTTCCAGGGCGGTTAAGAATGCGGCAATGGCTCAACCCAATATCAGACCGACTGGAGAATCACCAACAAAATATGCAGCGATAAGAAAAGTAACTTTGGAAAATATTAAAGTAGCAAGTGATCATTTTAAAATGATGAAAGGTGATGATATTGAACAAGCCAAGGTAATTTTCCAACGGGGAGAAAATACTAATGAATTTCCGTTCTGGAATTTATTGAATGGACAGTTGGCGGATGCCATTTATCATACAGGACAAGTCACTGCGTTTCGAAGGGCTGCGGGAAATCCTATAAATCCATTTGTAAATGTGTTCATTGGAAAAACTGGCACCGGAAATTGAGTCCTATGAACTAAGTTTTTTCTTTCCTTGTTTTGTTTCGAAGCTGCCAAAATTAGAAGAGACTCAAGGCCATAACACTTGCATACCAAAAACGAATTGCCGGTACGGTTCATTTCATTCAGTTTGGATCAGAACCTGTAATTAATTTGCAAATTATTGGACAATAATAGTTTGGTGTAATCATGAAAATATCAAGAAGGGAATTTATTAAGAATGTTTCATGGATTACCACCATTATGGTCACAGGTGGTTTTCAACAAATTGCAGGATCTTAGCTTTACAGGCTTAGAAAAAAAGGTAAGACTTCGTTTTATTATTGCTTCTGATTATCTATCTCCAAATCTAACCTGGATGGAAGAAAAGCTTTCTCAAAGCAAAAAACAAAAAAATATTTTTGTTTTCGTACATATTCCGCAAGCAAAATGGACCGCTCATGCCATTGATACACCGGCTTTTTTTGAATTACTTTCCCTCTACAAAAATATTAAAGCGGTTTTTCACGGTCATGAACACGATCAAGATGGAATTAAAATGCATCAGGGTATACCTTTTATTTTCGATGCACATATTGGTGGTAGTTGGGGAACCGATTATAAAGGATTAGGGTAGTAGAAATCCTAAAAGACGATACTATAATCACCTATATGATGAATCCTGATGAAGCGTTGGCTAAAACTACCTTATGAGCAGAAAGCATTTTCTCGCTGTGTAATAAGAGTAATGTACGCTCGCTTAAAATAAATTAATACTGTTCAGGTTTCATTAACAAGGCATCTTATAATGCTTATGTGTATCTTTGTAAACTCTAAATTTGTATCGGAATAAATTTTAAGTTAGGTACGCCTTAATTTAAACAGCTGTTTTGAATAACCGTCTACAATCGCCACTTAACGAATTAGCTAATAAAATAGCTGGTGAACTTTTTTATGATGATTTGAGCAGGTCTATTTATGCCACTGATGCCTCTGTTTATCAGGAAATGCCACTGGCTGTAGTTTATCCAAAAAGTGATCAAGATATCAAATCGGTGATTCAGTTCGCCAAGGACTTTAAGGTATCGCTGATACCCAGAGCTGCTGGCACCTCACTTGCTGGGCAGGTTGTTGGCCATGGCATTGTAATGGATATTTCAAAATACCTCAATCGGATTATTGAGGTCAACCTGGAAGAACAATGGGTCCAGGTTCAACCTGGAGTGGTCCGCGATGAACTCAACGAATATCTTAAACCATTCGGGTTCTTTTTCGGGCCTAACACCTCTACGGCTAATCGAGCCATGATTGGTGGTATGGTGGGTAATAATTCATGTGGTCAGTCCTCGATCGTCTATGGCTCTACTCGAGATCATGTCTTAGAACTTAACGCTATTCTTAGTGACGGAACGGATGCACATTTTCATGGTCTAACTACCGAGCAATTTCATGATAAATGCACCTTACCGAATTTAGAAGGTGATCTATATCGTTTTTTCCGTAACGAATTATCGAATAAGGACATTCAGCAAAATATCCGTAAGGAATTTCCTAAACCATCTATTCGCAGAAGGAATACCGGGTATGCAGTAGACTATCTTTTAGATTCAACAGTCTTTACTAAAAATGGACCTGCTTTTAATCTCTGTAAATTGTTGTGTGGTTCGGAAGGAACACTCGCCTTTACTACCAAAATAAAACTGCACATTGATCCTTTACCAGAACCGCATGAGGTCGTCGTAGCCATACATTCGATCTCTATTCAGGATGCCTTAGTGTCAACACAAGTAGCCATGGAGCACGCCCCTACTGCCTGCGAATTAATGGACAAAATAATACTCGATTGTACAAAGGAAAATATTAATCAAAGTAAAAACAGGTTTTTTGTTGTAGGAGACCCTGCAGCAATCGTTTTAGTAGAATTTCGCGGCAAATCAGAGATTCAAATACTTAAAAAAGCTGAAACATTAATTGAGAACCTAAAGCAAAAATCACTCGGTTATGCTTACCCTATCATAACTAGTCCACATACAAATAAAGTATGGGATCTGCGTAAAGCGGGGTTGGGTCTACTTTCAAATATCCGCGGAGATAAGAAAGCCGTGGCATGTATCGAAGATACCGCAGTAGATCTTGTGGATCTACCGGCTTATATCGGCGAATTCACTGAGTTATTGAATGGATATCATCAAGAAGCAGTCTATTATGCCCATGCTGGTGATGGTGAAATCCATTTAAGACCAATACTGGATCTTAAAAAGACTTCGGACCGCGAAGATTTCTATCATATCAGTAGGGACATTGCACACTTAGTAAAAAAATACCAGGGATCCCTGAGTGGAGAACATGGAGACGGAAGATTAAGAGGCGTCTTTATTCCTTTCATGGTAGGTGATATAAACTATCAACTCTTAAAGCGAGTCAAATCAGCTTGGGACCCTCAACTTCTTTTCAATCCGGGTAAGATTGTGGATGTTCCTAAAATGAATACTTCACTAAGATATACTGCTGAACAAATAAATCCAGTTCATGAAACATTGCTCGATTTTACTAAGGATGGGGGCATTTTAAGGTTGGCGGAAAAATGTAGTGGCTCAGGAGATTGTCGGAAACTACCACTTTCCGGAGGAACTATGTGTCCAAGTTATCAAGCTACACGAAATGAAAAAGACACTACTCGTGCACGAGCCAACACTTTGCGCAATTACCTCACCAAAAACGTACAACCCAATCCTTTCAACCAGAAAGAGATTAAGGACGTAATGGACTTATGTCTTTCGTGTAAAGGATGTACGTCTGAGTGCCCATCGAATGTGGACATTGCCAGCATGAAAGCTGAATTTTTTTACCAATTCTATAAATCAAACAAAATTCCCCTGAGGACAAGAGTTTTTGCACAATATAATCGACTAAATAGTTTTGCTGGTCTATTCCCAAAGCTCTCCAATGCAATTTTATCTTCTTCTGCTGCCAGCTTCTTATTGAAGAAGGCTTTGAAAATTGCACCAAAAAGATCTTTACCCTCTCTTTCAAATTGTAGTCTATCAAAATGGTATAAAAAACAAGAAACGTCTCTGCAAATCAAGCAACCTATAAAAACAGTTTTTCTCTTTTGTGATGAGTTTACGAATTATAATGATGCCGAAATAGGTAAAAAGGCAATTCTTTTATTAAAGCAATTGGGGTATCAGGTGAAGATGATAACTCATGCTGAAAGCGGAAGAGCGGCTATATCCAAAGGGTTACTTGATCTTGCGAAGAAATGTGCAGAACAAAACGTAAACGCATTTGGAGAGCTTGTATCCAAAGATACTCCATTACTTGGCATTGAGCCTTCAGCCATATTGAGTTTTGTGGATGAATATCCACGATTAGTTGCTAAAGAACATATTTCAGCTGCTAAAAAGATAGCAAATCATGCTATGTTGATTGATGATTTCATCCTATCCGAAATTGATCTTGGAAATATAAAAGCTGATCAATTCACATCAGATAATAAGCACATCATTCTTCACGGACACTGTCATCAAAAATCATTATCAAGTATAAACACATCCGCTAAGATGCTATCACTACCAGAAAATTATGTAGTCACCAACATCCCTTCCGGATGCTGTGGCATGGCTGGATCGTTTGGCTATGAGGACGAACACTATGAAGTGAGCATGCAGATTGGAGAGCTGGTTCTTTTCCCAGCAATAAGAGCCGTCGAAGGAGCTGTTGTAGCTGCTCCCGGTACTAGCTGCCGGCATCAAATTAAGGATGGCACGTACCGGAATGCTTATCATCCTATCGAGATAATGTTTGATTCATTGAAATAAATCTGGAAAAACATTTTGAACATTCACCCTGACTGGTTAATCTTGCTAAGTCTTAGGCATGAAATATGTAGAAAGTTTAGCAAAATGTGTGGTAATTTAATAGCTCGTTCAAATGAATAACTTGAGATTTTTTTTATTCCTTAGTTTAATATTAATAGCCTTTGTTTTATCCGATTGTAGCAAAGAAATTTGTACAGAATGTACTGAAACCAATAAAGGTGTCTCTGATTCCTTTTGTGGCAGTGATTCTGAAGTTGATGCTTTTGAAGACACCTTAAATGAACTGGGCTTCTCATTGGGTCAGAACTGGAACTGCATAAGATAATTCTACTAAAAAATATCGAAGAAAATAATTTTTGATTTCATTTGTTGACCTCTTTAACTCGTCTTTCTACCAATATAAACTATCAAGTCATATCGCATAAGGTATTTCAACTACCTGAGTAACATGAAAGTATATTAGTTCTTTTTAAATTGATATTTACGGATTCATTAAAAAGCTTGTTGGGCCATACCTGAAAACTCAAATAGGAAATTGGCCATTTTCTAGAGCACGGATGACAGGATTTGTCAAATTTATAAAGGTCTTTATTTCCATTATTAAAATTAACCGGCTCAAAATTGTTACACCAAACTCTATTCTGGTATTTAAAAGGAGGTGGTTTTCAATTTAGACTAATACCTATCGGAAAAAATTGAGTCCACTCCGGCAACAGACTATTTTCATAAAATGAGTTATTTTGGATGAGATTTTATTTTTTGAAATATGGTGATGCTTAATTATCAGTTAATTGAGAAAAATGAAAACATTGTCAAAAGAGACTTTTTTGATTTTTTATGTTTCCGGAGTGGACTCAAATTTATGAACTAATCTAAAGTATGGATTTATTAAGAGGTTTATTGGGCATGCTGGTATTGTTGACCATCTGCTACCTGCTAAGCAACAACCGTAAAGCCATCAATTGGCGTACCATATTAATAGGGGTCCTATTACAAATTGTTTTAGGCATTGCCATTCTCAAAGTACCTGGAGTAAGAGATGTTTTCGATGTTCTGGCTCGATTTTTTGTCGTGGTACTGGATTTTACGGAAGAAGGAACCAAGTTTGTACTGGGCGATTGGCCTGGCACAGTAGATATTGTTGATGGAGATTCAGGCAACGTATATCGAGTAGGCTATATATTTGCTTTTAAAGTGCTTCCCACGATAATTTTCTTTTCCGCCTTAAGTGCAGTTCTATATTATTTGGGCATTCTTCAGTTCGTGATAAAAGGTTTTGCCTGGGTTATGACCAAGACCATGAAATTAACTGGGGCAGAAAGTTTGGCTGCGGCAGCTAATGTATTTATTGGTCAAACTGAGGCACCCTTGATCGTCAAACCTTATCTGGAAGACATGTCTCGCTCCGAGATGCTTTGCTTGATGACGGGCGGAATGGCCACTATAGCAGGTGGTGTTTTTGCAGCGTATATTGGATTTTTAGGTGGCGATGATGATGCTTTAAGGCAGTTATTTGCTACCCATTTATTAACTGCATCTATTATGTCGGCTCCCGCAGCGATTGTGGCAGCTAAATTATTGGTTCCGGAAGCAAATGATCTTGATCTTGAAAACCAAAAACTGGATATTCCCAAACAAGAGATTGGAAGTAATATTTTAGACGCCATAACCCGAGGAACCACCGATGGCTTGAAACTAGCCATAAATGTAGGAGCCATGTTACTGGTGTTCACCGCTTTTGTAGCATTAGTCAATTACATATTGGTCAATTGGTTAGGTTCTTGGACTGGATTAAATGATTATGTGGTAACTCAAACCAATGGATCCTTTCAGGGCTTCAATCTCGAATATCTTCTGGGCTTACTTTTTGCACCAGTCGCCTGGTTGTTAGGTGTAGCTTCCAAAGACGTGATGATGGTGGGTCAACTATTAGGATTAAAAACTACTTTGAATGAATTCTTTGCCTACGCGGAATTACAATCAATGAAAGACGTTTTAGATAACAAATCCGTGCTTATCGCAACTTATGCATTATGTGGATTCGCAAATTTTGCCTCGATAGGCATTCAGATTGGAGGGATCGGTGCGATTGCTCCTGGTCAAAGAAAAACGTTATCCGAATTAGGAATAAAAGCCTTGATCGGAGGCACAGTAGCTTGTTTCATGACCGCAGCAATTGCTGGTTTTCTTGCTTAATCTGGTTACCGGCCTATTATTAAATATGATCATTTTAAGAAACTATTTACATTTAGTATATTAAAGAAAATTTCTATCTAATGAAAAAAGCCATTACTTTTCTCTCGGCATTTCTATGTGCCGCCTTCTTATTTAGCCAAACCAAAATTAAAGAGGCTCCAGTAATAAAAGAAGGTGCAGGGCCCTGGGCTCAACTAATTATTCGGGGGGCTACATTAATAGCTGGTACCGGATCTCCACCGATAGGGCCTGTGGACATTGTAATAGAAAATAATCGCATCGTAAACATTAAAAATGTTGGCTATCCCGGAGTAGCAATAGATGAGGAGAAACGCCCCAAATTAAAAGAAGGTGGTCATGAAATCGATGCCCAAGGCAAATTTGTAATGCCCGGGTTTGTAGATATGCATACGCATATATCGGGAGCTGGACAAGGAGTACCTGCTGAATATGTATTTAAATTATGGATGGCTCATGGTGTGACTACCGTCAGAGAAGTAGCATGCGGCAATGGATTGGATTGGGTCTTGAAACATAAGAAATGGAGCGAACAGAACAAAATTACGGCACCCCGGATTATTGCTTACACAGCCTTTGGCCAAGGTGAAGAAACTCCTATCACTACTGACGAACAAGCTCGGACCTGGGTGAAAAAAAATCAGGCTAATGGAGCTGATGGAATAAAATTTTTTGGCGCTTCACCCGAAGTTATGTCGGCAGCATTAGATGAAAACAAGAAATTAGGGCTAGGATCTGCATGTCATCATGCCCAGCTAAATGTAGCCTGGTGGAATGTCCTCCAATCAGCTAGAGCAGGTCTAACTTCCATGGAGCACTGGTATGGACTACCTGAAGCTTTGTTCAAAGACAAATCAATACAGGACTATCCATTAGATTATAATTATGCTAATGAACAGCATCGATTTGGTGAAGCAGGACGATTGTGGAAACAAGCCGCAAAGCCTTATTCGGATCATTGGAACAAAGTAATGGACGAGTTACTTGAACTTGATTTCACTCTTGATCCTACATTTAATATTTATGAAGCCAGCC
This sequence comes from Lewinellaceae bacterium, assembly GCA_024639065.1. GTDB lineage: Bacteria > Bacteroidota > Bacteroidia > Chitinophagales > Saprospiraceae > JAHEJC01. The sequence goes on from JAHEJC010000187.1 coordinate 11,680, forward strand.
GTGATTTACAAAGGGCACGCCGAGCAGAGTGGCATGAAGAATATACCCTTTCTTCCTTGTGGCGATTCTATCAGCCTAGCAAGATTTCACATGGCTCTTACTGG
>JAHEJC010000188.1:0-3787 GCA_024639065.1 Lewinellaceae bacterium
TTGGTACCAATAATCAGCTTGTTGGCGTATTAGCCTATTGTCAGGTTAGCGTGTTGGGGAAATTAGCGTATTGGCGATGGAATAAAATATTTAAAAAGAGGTTAATAAAAAACCTGCATGGAAGATTTTAATCCTGGAAAATATGTAGCTTTTGGTTTACTCATGCTGTTGTTGTTAGGATGCACAGTTCAACCGTCAAAAATAAAATCTAATGTCTATGGTCCCTTTCTGGGCATGCAGCCATCGGACCAACCTCGGTTACTAGCTCGTAATTTGATAGCGTCCCCTTTGACCGAATATAACGGTACCTTTTCACCGGATGGAGAAGAGTTTTTCTACACCTGCGGAGCCCCTGGCATGAGTGTGATTACGCTTACGCAATTACAAGATGATAATTCTTGGTCTGCTCCCTCTGTAGCCTCCTTTTCAGGACAATATATCGAGTATGACCCCCTATTTTCTCCGGATGGACAACGACTTTATTTCAGCTCTACCCGACCAACCGAAGCTGATGGGTCAACCAATACGACCAATAGTTGGTACGTAGAAAGAACGGAAACTGGCTGGAGCAATCCAAAATTTATAAAATTAACCGGACAGGGAGATTATTTTAATTCTACCACTAAAAACGGGGACATCTATTTTAATGTGTGGAGTAATGGAAAAGTATATAAGGCAACAAAAGTAGACTCCGGATTTCAAATTGCAGAAATTCCAATAAACATTGACTCCGATGCAGGCGATCCGTTTATTTCCCCGGACGAAGATTACCTCATCTTTCGAGGATACGGAAGTGATGGTTTGGGCGCCGGTGATCTATATATTGCTTATAAAGTAGATACTGAGTGGACAGATCCAATCAATCTCGGTGAGCCTATCAACTCCTCTGCCCATGAAATGTGCCCTTATGTAACTACGGATGGTAAATTTTTCATTTTTGCCAGTAGTCGTTTAACGGATCGATACGATACGACTGCGGGTGTTCCGCTCGAAAGTGCCGTTAATAAATCCCAAACAGCTGATAATGGGCAACAGAATATTTATTATATGTCGGCTGATTTTATTGAGAAGTTGAAGAATGTCGTTTTTTCAAAATAATCCTTCTAATTAGAAATAACCGATTGTATCACACTGCGTTATAAAAGATTTCTCTATTATTGTAATATTCTTCCAACCTAACTGGTAGTCAAACCATTTAACTAAATTTTCAAATAATTTGAATAATGAAAAAATCAACGTCTTTAAATAATCGAGGTAAAAACAATTCTTGGTTATTTTTTTTGTTACTCTTTGTACTAATTAGTATAATTCCATTATACGGCCAGCATACCGGTATCGAAGTAGACAAAGCACCTATCAATGGGATCAATATTTTTCAACCTGCTTCTGATGGTATCAATATTGATAGTACTGGTGGCGTTGGTTTGACAATAAAAAGAATTAGGTTTTCGGGCATCGAAATTCAAAACGTAGGAGAAGATGGAGTCAATATATTTAGACCATTTGATGATGGGGTGCAGATCAATGAATCAGGGAGGGCTGGAATAAGAATTGAAGATCCTTCGCATGAAGGGATTGTATTATCTCAAACGGGTACTACCGGAATTATCATAGATAGTAGCGGAGATGTTGGTGTGAGAATTCAACGAACGAAATTTTCGGGCATCGAAATTCAAAACGCTGGAGAAGATGGAGTCAATATATCCAAACCATCGGATGATGGGTTGCAGATCAATGAATCAGGGAGAGCTGGAATAAGAATTGAAAAGCCAGCTCAAGAAGGGCTTATAGTTGCTCAATCGGGAAATTATGGAATCCGCATTGACAGCGCTGGCGGATATGGAATACATGTACAGCGAACTAATCTAGATGCCGCTTATTTGGATGGAGATGTCACCATTACTGGTGATTTATCCATTACTGGTGATTTATCCAAAGGGACGGGCACATTTAAAATCGATCATCCCACAGATCCCGAGAATAAATATCTCTACCACTCATTTGTAGAATCTCCGGACATGATGAATGTATACAATGGAAATGCTACTTTTAAAGAAAATGGCGAAGCAGTCGTCACATTACCTGATTGGTTTGAAACATTGAACCGCGAATTCCGCTATCAGTTAACCTGTATCGGAGGCTTTGCTCCGGTCTATGTCTCCCGGGAAATTGAAAACAATCAGTTTGCCATAAGTGGTGGTAAGCCGGGGATGAAAGTGTCCTGGCAGGTAACCGGTATCCGGCATGATAAATTCTCAGAACAGAATCGCGTAGAAGTTGAAAAAGAAAAGCCGGATCATGAGAAAGGCTATTATTTACATCCCGAAGCCTTTAGCCAGCCCGTAGAAAAAAGCGTTCGATATGCCAAGAAGGATTAAGTAATGTATTATTGAAAACCTGAGCCAGGCTGATTTAAGCATGGCTTTTTCGATTGATTGCTATTCTTGTTCTCTTTCCTTTTTCTTCTTCCAATACCTTAATAACCCGGCCACGCTCATATAAGAAGGATTGGCCAATTCATATTGATTGGCGTCGGCTGCACTCATGCCGTGGGAAACAAGATAGTTTGTCGCAAACGTTGCAAAATCAGGAGCAAGTTCTTCAACTCTAGTACCATTCCTGAAATAGGGATAAACAAAATCTGCATAGGTCCGTAATGCGTGGCGGAGGTTGATCATATGATCTTGCACCCCGGTGGATGGACCAAAATGTGTGAGATAGTAGGTATCAACTTCTCCCAATGCCAGGAGCTTGTCAATTGAGTCATTCCAATCTTCAATATGGATATCTGGTGGTGGGCAAGGAGGAATAATCGGTCCTCCATGAATACGAATACCTGCAACGTCTCCAGTAAAGACGACCTTCTCCAACTGCCAGGCGATATGATGTTTAGCATGACCGGGCGTATGATGTGATACAAATTCCAGCTCACCAATTTCAACGGATTGACCGTCTCCTATCACCACCAACTGGTCTTCTGCAATTGGTTTAAGAGTCCCCCACAATTCATCCATCATCTCCTTATAAATCATCTTAGCTGAGGCCAACAATTTTGAGGGATCGTGCATATGTCGATAGCCCAATGGATGTAAGTAAACCGTTGCACCTAACTCGGCGAATGCCCAGGCTGCGCCCGCATGATCTAGATGGATGTGGGTGATCAATACATGTTTTATTTGTTCAGGGTCAAACCCTAACTTTCGGATTTCATTACAAAGATGATGAAAGGTAGAATGTGGACCGGTCTCTACTAAAATAGGACCTTCATTGGATTCGACTAAAAACGCAGCAATGCTGTTGGGTTGATCCTGGAAGTTTAAGTCAATGGTATGAATGATTGCATTAGCCATATTGTATACTATACGTATTACGAAAAGGTACAAATATAGCGAAACGATAAGATGGCTTAAAAATTTATCAAACCTTTTGCTGAGGTTAAAGATGGAATCAAAGTATCTTGCGCGTGTAGCAATCAACCTTTTCTCTTTTAAACTTCGCTTCTATTGCTAAACCATCTCTTCTCGTATTAAGTCTTCCCCCATTGACACGATGAAGATTTTTTACTGGATCTTCTTCAATAAAGAAGTCCGTCGAAGGATCCATGTTTTGCAACTTTTTCATCCATTTTTGTGCGTTGTTGAAGTCGGAGAAGGCACCAAAGGTAACGGTATAAGTAAGCAAGTTTGGTTTCGATTTTTTCTGCATAATAAGTTTCTCTTTTGTTGAAAGAGAAGAAGTGATACGCTGAGGAGTAGGTTCGATGGCCAGGTCATTATTCTTCAAGTCC
>JAHEJC010000188.1:3887-11747 GCA_024639065.1 Lewinellaceae bacterium
GTAGATGTATATTAAATTATTTTATGATATAAAACATGGCTTCTTGGTTTAATTGCTTCAATCGGATCCTAAAATACATCGTTATTGCGAGTAGGCGCAGCCTACGTGGCAATCCGTTAATCATTGGCATCGAGGCATCGAAGCTCCATGCATCATCTTTTAACATCATATGAGCTTTTTAATCTGATTGGCGATAAATCGATTATTCGAACCATCGAATGACAACAAGCGTATTCAACATGTCCGAATTTCCGTCAATCGTATGTCCGGTCATTCGTCAACCCTACGGTTATTTCTTGCGGAAATAAATCTTTATAGGAGACCCCGTAAACGTAAATCGTTTACGCATTTGATTTTCAATATACTGGCGATAGCTACCTTTTACATGTTCCGGGTAATTACAGAAAAAAGCAAAAGCTGGATAAGCCAAAGGTAACTGCGTGGTATATTTGATTTTCACAAACTTACCTCGATGGGATGGTGGTGGATACTTTTCCGTGATCTCTTCCAGAAATTCATTCATTACGGAAGTTCTAATTTTCGTTTTCCTATTTTCATGTACTTCCAGGGCTAATTCGATTGCCTTAAAAATCCGCGTCTTTTCAGTCGCAGAAATAAATAATATGGGTACATCATTAAAAGGAGCCAGTTTTTTCTTTAACCTATCCTCATATTCTTTAGCCGTGTTTGTTTCCTTTTTAACTAAATCCCATTTATTGACCAACACAACGATCCCCTTGTTTCTCTTTACCGCTAATTGAAATATTTGCATATCCTGAGATTCTATCCCGAGGGTAGCATCTATCATTAAAAGACAGATATCCGCATCCTCTACCGAACGAATTGCACGTATGACGGAATAAAATTCCAGATCTTCATGCACCTTATTTTTCTTCCGGATACCAGCTGTATCAATTAATAAAAATTCTTTACCAAATTGTTTATAATGAGAATGGATGGAATCCCGGGTAGTACCGGCTACTTCCGTCACAATATTCCTTTCTTTACCCAAGAGTGCATTGGTCAATGAAGATTTGCCAACGTTGGGTTGTCCAATAATTGCAAAACGAGGTATTGGATTTTCTTCTTGTTCTTCAGGTTCAAGTTCGATAGTCTCACAGATAGCATCCAATAGCTCTCCAGTTCCACTGCCAGAGATAGCAGCAATGAAATAGGTATTCTCGAAACCCAGACTCCAGAATTCATTAGCGGCTAGAATACGATTGTGATTGTCTGCTTTGTTCACTACCAGAAAAACATCTTTTTCTACTTTTCTCAGCATTCTGGCAATCTCTTCGTCTAAATCGGTAATGCCTGTAGTGGTGTCCGTAAGAAAGATTATCACATTGGCTTCATCAATAGCTATTTCTACTTGGGCTCTAATTTCTTTTTCGAAAACATCGTCGGATCCATGCACGAATCCTCCAGTATCGATAATGGTAAAAGGTTTACCATTCCATTCAGAAGTTCCATAGATACGATCTCTGGTTACTCCACTCACATTATCAATAATGGCTGCGCGTTCCCCAACCAGTCGGTTGTACAAAGTGGATTTGCCCACATTTGGCCTGCCAACAATTGCTACTATGTTCCCCATTTTTAACTAGTATTGAGTAAGGAGTAAATAGTATTGAGTATTTTATCTCAATAGCTAATACCTAAATCATTTTTCTTTATAACCAAATTGTTTCAAGGAGCGGTCTTCATCCCTCCAGCCTTCTTTCACCTTTACAAACAGTTCTAAATATATTTTCTTTTTCAAAAATGCCTCCAGCGCAATTCTTGATTCAATCCCCAATTTCTTAATAGCACTTCCTTGTTTGCCTATTAATATCGATTTCTGGGTTTTACGATTTACAAATATGATTGCCCGTATTCTTATAATTTTCTCTTCTTCTTGAAATGCTTCCACCGCTACTTCACAAGAGTATGGAATTTCCTGCTGAAACTGAAGTAGAATTTTTTCTCGAATGATCTCGCTAACAAAAAAACGTTCTGGCCGATCGGTGATTTGATCCTTAGGATAATAAGCAGGGCCTTCTTGAAGATTATCCAATATCAATTTCAATAACACCTCAGTATTCTTTCTTTTCAGTGCAGAAATTGGAATAGTCTCCTTGAATGATATTTGTTTATTCCACCATTGTATCTGTTTAAGTACTTCTTCGTCACTAAGTATATCTGTCTTATTTATCACTAGAAAAATAGGTGCTTCTATTGCCTTTAATTTATTAATAATTGGATCATCTTCTTGATACTTTTCAGTTGTATCGGTCATAAACAGCATTAAGTCAGCATCTTCAAAAGTAGACATTACGAAACTATTCATCGAATGATGCATTTCATAGGCTGGATCTACAATGATACCGGGTGTGTCAGAGAAAATGATCTGATAATCATCACTACTCAGGATAGCATGTATTCGATGACGAGTAGTTTGAGGCTTATGCGTTATGATAGAAAGTCGCTCGTCAACTAATGCATTCAATAGAGTCGACTTACCCACATTAGGCCTGCCTATAATGTTTACAAATCCCGATTTGTGCATGAGCAATATTAATAAGTCAGCGCTTTAGTCTGTTTATGGATGAGCTGGTCTATGGTCATAAATAATATCTGTGGAGACATTTTTCTCCAATTCAGGTTATTGAAAAGATCTCCAAAATTAACATAATAGTGCACATTAAAAGAATTCATTTCCAGGGCAACATGATCTAAAGTGTTTATTAAACAGATCCACCCTTCAGAATCTTTAATATCATCATACCATTCTTCATAATAACAATCATCCGATCCATGAAAATTTAAAACATGTTCGCATAGGATAATGAATTTATTAATTCCTTCATCGACCAGGTGATCCACAATGTTGCGCTTAATAAACATTACATCATTCGTAAGGCAATCATTCCACTCTCCAATCAACTCAATTATCACATACCCATCTGCATAATCACAGTACAATATTTTCATATACAAAGTATGCGAACCAAATTCATCCCATTGAGGATGAATAAAATAGTTATAGATCTTTTGGGAATAAGCAAACTCATCATATTGCCTTCCATAGAAAGGAGACTGCTTGTCTTCTGCCGCCGTATATAAATCCAACCAATGATAATATGGCTCTATGTCATGCATTTAATAAACTTATTAAATTTCAAATTACTTACAAAGTATCAAAATAGCAAGTGAGTATAGATATAATACACTAGCAAAAAAGGGGATGATTCAAAAAAAATTAGAATTCTCTAGACTGAAGAATATTAAAAGATATTAAATGAATACCATCTATTTACCTTTGGCATTCGAACCTCACAACTCGACTATTTTTCAATACTATTTTGTGCCCAGAACAGGAGTCGAACCTGCACGCCCATACGGACACTTGGCCCTCAACCAAGCCTGTCTACCAATTCCAGCACCTGGGCAAAAAATGGAACGCAAAGTTAAACAATTTTTTAATTACAAAACTTGTGGATCAGGTATACCAATCGATTAATCTTCACCCGGACAACAAGACCATTAGTTATAGCACAAAGAAAAATGCGGTAAATATGTGGCGCTTGAAAATTTTTAGAAAATTTCCCTTCCAAGCAAACTGTCTTAAAATGCTAGTCATCATCCGAACTCACGAAATCCGGATATTCAACATCATACCCTTTCACCGAGTGCCAAAGAATACGATTAAAAATCTCTTCCTCTGCTTGATCAATATCATCCAAGGGCATTTCCATAGATTTTTGTGCATAATACAGTTGTTTCAAATCAATTATTGAAGATAATGATGGATTCATTTCATCTAATGGTATTTGATTCGGTAACACATTGAACGGTCTAAAATCAGGTTCGTTAGTAAAACAATCAATGAGTGGCTCCGCCAAAAGATCAAACTGGCTCATGGGTGACAAGCCAAAAATCAATTCAATGGTGCGCAAAATACTGTTTTGATTATAGTGAGTACTGATCACTTCCCCTCGTTTAGTATAAGGGCTAACACATAATGCCACAGTCCTACGTCCATCTACATGATCGAGTCCGGCCTGAGGATCGTCCTGGATAACAAAAATGGCTGTTTCTTTCCAATATTTACTTTTACTTATAGTTTCTACAATTTGACCTAAAGCAAGATCATTGTCAGCCACTGCAGCACGAGGAGTTGGATAGCCCTCTCGCGTCCCGACCGTATGATCATTTGGAAGCAGCATGATCATAAAATTAGGAAGGTTATCTTGGGCTTCGAATTCCTTGAACTCTTTAATAAATTCTCCTGCACGATATACATCCTGAACTTTTCCCGGAAAGCCAACGAAAGTTGGGCATAAATAAGGTTCAAGTGTATGAAGTAATGTTGTCGATCTTATCTTAATGTCATTTGTCCCAGCCTTAAACTGATTGTAAATATCAGTCCAGGTAGCATCTGCCGGCTCGATTTTGGCTCGTACAAATTCGCCATAATCCCTAAATGTGAGTCCTGCTTCCAGAATCTTATCCCATATAAATCCCGAAGAAGCATAGGCAAGGGCATCATCTCCTGCATAAGGATAACTTCTCACAAAACCTCCAAAGCTTTTTTCTAAATAATCTGTTACCATTCCTTCGTTGGTCCATTGGTGCCCATCCGCGCTGAGAACGCCATTGCAATAGGTATTGTCCAGAAGGACAAATTGTTCTGCAAGGGCATGATGATTCGGTGTAACCTCGCGACCAAAATGACAGAGCGAAGAATCTCCATTGCCCTGAGGAAGATCACCAAAAACCTGATCATAGGTCCGGTTTTCTTTAATAATGTACAATACGTGTTTAAATACTGACTTCTCTCCAGGCCTAGTGGGCACTGGTACAATTATATGGGGAACTTTTTTGACATTCAATTCTTCACTTATCTTTGGCAATCGCATATTAATGGCAGCCTGTAAGGTGGATTTTCTCAGTTCTTCCTCATGTGGAACTTTGATAAATGATACTGAACCCATATGATCATGAGAATTGAAACCACCTTTGGAACGCTCTTCCCATCTGCCCCCTATTCCTTTCACATTTGCGACAAACAATTCAGTTCCTTCTCGATTCATCAAAACCGCTCCTGGATACCATCCGGTAGGAATTAGACCTGTCACCAGACCTGTTTCGAGATCAATTACTGCCAATAAATTGTTTCCTCCATTGGCAACATATAGATTTTTTCCTGCAGAATCAATTGTCAGCGCATTCGGGATACTACCATATGGGAATTCTGCCATTGGCTTCGTATCAATGGTTTTAATTACTTCGTCATTATCCGTATTGATCACCGATATATTGTCGCTGTTGGCATTGGCGACATATAGGAAATCTCTATCAGGTGATAATGTCATATTGGATGGAAGCAACCCAACGGCAATTTCTTTGATGACTTTCTTATTGTATAAATCCACCACCGAAACTGTACCTGACGCAGCAATTCCGGTTTGAGGATCGATAACAACTTTCGATCCGGACGATGGTCCTGTCTTGTCATCAGGACCAGGAATTCGGCCACCCCAATTCGTTACATAAGCCTTTGATCCTTTCAACATAACGCTAAAAGGGGCAATGCCTACTTCTATCTGTTCTATGAGTTTCATAGAATCTAAATCGACAATTCCCAATGAATTGTTCCTACTAAGTGCTACATAGATAAAATTGTTGGCTTTGTCTATTACAAATCCTCCGGGATAAGATGCATTGTTGTGCTCTGTTTGGGGACCAGTTAGTGCAATTTCGTTTTGCCATGCAAATGATCCGTCCAGATTCCGCTGTGCAGAGCGAATATATCCCCGCGTATCGGTTATCCAAACGGTAGAATCTGACCATTCAATTCCGGCGAAAGTATTTCCACCACCAGGTAACTTCAAAGTCTGAATAATCGATTGATTTTCTACATTTACAAATATCAGATCATTCTTATTTTTTACGGCAAGAATCGATTCATCTTTATTTAAAGCTAGATCTGTAGGTCTCCCTGGAAAGACCACTGTGTTGCCGGCAGACTTGATAATTTGGGAAGTTGCAACGACAAAAGATCCATCTTCCTGTGGACCTACAAGCGCCCGATATTCAAAATCATCTTTAATATCTAAAAGATCCAAACTGTAAGAATCTACTTTAGATTCTTGGCAGCCAGCAATAAGAAATATTCCTGAAACAATTATTCCCCATAAAATATATTTATTCTTCATGAGAACTTATTGAGTGTATTTAATGATTCTAAAGATACTAACATATTATTTGAAATGTATCAATCGCTTGCTAAATTCGGCTGTACCGACACATCTTGAATCACATTGCCTTTCTGAGTAACAAAAAATTATTTGCCTCCCGGGAATTTGTAATAATATGTACCTCTTCCGGTACTATATTTCTCCAATTTCTGAATGATCATTGGACGTCTGGTCACATTGTATCGACAGATTTACTTTAAGAATTGTCAACTAAATTTTTCCTGCATCCTGGGGCCATATCAGATCTGGATCTTCCATAGTTCAACAAAGTACGTCTGACGACTCTGTACAAACATATCCACCTTGATGTATTCAAAAAAAGTATCGTATCTGCTCGTTTCAACCGAAGATCCATGGTGCCACCATAAATTCCATTTATAATCCATTCAGATTTTCGTAATAATTTTTCTATCACGATTCTTCATGAAACTAATGATTATAAGTTTTAACAAGGAATGATAAGTAGGTAAATTAAATAGTGAATGAAGTTTTTAGCACTCAACTTTATCTGCCCAATCCCTTAAAATAAAAATTATACTAGCTGAGAAAAATCAAATTTCCATCTGATCCACATCATTGACTTATTTATGCATTTTAAATATATAGATGCACACCACAAAAAAACACACATCATGAGAAAGATATATAAATCATTATTATGGGCAAGTTTAGGTATTATACTAAGCATGTCTCAACTGATAGGCCAGCATTTGGTAGAAAAATTTACGGTAGCCAATACAGCCGATCCCGGACTTAGTGATGGCTGGATTTTGGATATCGAGGAAGATCAGGATGGCATCATATATATCGCGACCAGAGATGGAGGATTAAACATACTAATTGGAGATCAGTGGAGTATTCTCACCATGGAAGATGGTTTACCTAGCGATCGAATCGAACGCTTATTGGTGGACTCGGAAAATAGACTTTGGATCGGCACAGCACTAGGATACATGATCTGGCAAAATGGAACATTGATTCCGCCAAGTCAACTTTTTGACGAGCTTACAGAAATCAAATCTATAAGCCAGGATAGAAATGGTCACCTATGGTTCGGGACGGAACAGGAACTTTATATTTATGATGGAAGTAATCTCAATGCTATGTTTAGCGAGATGAATTTTATTGGCAGCTCGGAAGTACTCACTGATCGCAATGGAGATATATGGATAAGTAGATGGAATGAGGGGCTTTATCACTACGATGGAGCCAATTGGACTAAATATGATACAGATAATGGTTTAAGTCATTTATATATTCGCTGCCTTGCAGAAGATCCGTCAGGGAATATTTTGGTTGCTTCCAATGAAGGTGTTGATCTTTTCGATGGTATTTCATGGACAAATATTTTAGAGTATATTACAATCAGAGATTTATATATAAGCGAGATAGGAGATATCTGGGCTACTTCTTCTAATGGTACCTATTTATTTCAAAATAATGAATGGGAAAAACAGGATATTGGACTTCCTTATCCGGAAGATCAATCCATTTGTTTTAAAATGACAGCTAATGGTAAATTGCTAATAGGTAGGTATCAAGGGTTATCCCACAAAGTTGGCGATAACTGGACACATTATAAAGCAACCAATGGACTGGGGGGACTAACTATTATGAA
>JAHEJC010000189.1 GCA_024639065.1 Lewinellaceae bacterium
GTTAAATTGAGTTCATTGGATAGTGCCCTATATGCAGTTTGTTGGCCAATGAACCTTAAATATGAAATCAATGGGAGGCAAGTGGAAATAGTAAAATAGTCATCGCCTCGACTATATATGCAAGTAAACAGAATACACACCAAATTATTTTTTTCATGCTTTTTATGGGCTACTTGCCTAACTGTGGAAGCTCAATCGCTAATTACCGTATTGGATTCGGTGGAGCATCAATACAATGTCTCATTTGCTTACAATGCAGATTATCTGGCAAATTTGGAATGGGCATACCCTTCTCAAAATGTTTCACTTCAGGACCTATTGGATCAGCTAGCAAGAGAAAAACAACTTGAATATCAGATCGTTAACCATCAAAAAGTGCTGATCAGAAAATCTCCTGCGGTTCAACACTATGAAGTTCAAAAAAGCATTCAGGGTAAACTGGTCGATATAAGTTCAGGAGAACCACTTCCCTATGCAGCTATTTATACCGATGATTTGCGGTATGGTACTACAACGAATGAAAAAGGAGAATTTGAATTGGACCTGGGAATGCATTCATCGAACAATCTAAATTTTCAATACCTGGGCTTTCAACCAAAAAGGGTCCCTATAGAAAATCTGGCCCATGGAGGAACCGTTTTTTTAGCACCTTCCATCCAAATGATAGAACCCGTAACCATTGCTGAACAGCACGTTGCATTTTCGATAATGAATCCTAAGGCGGTAGCCATTCACAAATCTTTTTTCAATAATTCAACGAGTTCGTTATTAGGTAAAGATCCGATAGCCGGTTTAAAAAATATTGCTGGTTTTATGGCCTTTGATGATCTAAGTGCAACCGCTGGATTTAGAGGTAGTTCTGCGGATGCCAATATGTATTTGCTGGACGATATGCCCCTTATTCACGTGGATCATTTCTTTGGAATTTTTAGCTCCATTCAAGAGTCAATGGTTGAAAATATAAATTTGTATAAAAATTCCTGGCCAGTTGAATTTGGTGGCAGAACGAGTGCCTTGATCGATATACAAACGGCACACCAGGATTCATTAACTGGTAGCCTTTCTGTAAATAATCTTACCTCGTCAATAGATGCAAATATTCCTTTAGGCCGTATTGGTAAACTTTTAATAGCAGGCCGGACCACCAATACGGATATATCTAATACGTCATTCTTTGAATTTCTTTATAAAAATAATAATACCCAGAATTCCAATGAAAATAGAAATCAATTGCTCTCGATCGACCCAAGTTTTAGATTTAATGATTATTATTTAAAAGGATCATTTAATCTGGGAACTGCAACTTCACTGATAATAAAACATTACGCCAGCCAGGATAAATTTGATTATAACTATGATCGTATATTTCAAGTTATGCATGATAATCAAAGGTTTCCTGTTAAAGAACAATATGAAGAATCATCCGACTGGAACAATCACGCTTCTGGACTTAGCCTGAACCATCAATGGAATGGTACTTGGAAATCATCCTGGTTATTGAACAGCTCGGGTTATTACTTCAACGAGGACATTAATATACTATTGACTAACCCACTTAAGCCCAAGCATGGTTTACGCATACCGATTATGAACAAATTTTCTAATCAGGTGCAACAAATACAGGCTCAATGGAACAATGAGCTTATTTCTAATAACAGCTATTTAGTCAAATTTGGATATCAAGTTAACTCCATAACAGCACAGATTTCACTAGAACAAGATCAAGAAGAACTACTTAGTAATGAACTTTCTACCGTTCAACACACGCTATTTGGATCTATTAGCAATTATACTTTTGATGAGTTTAATTGGACATTAGGTGGTAGGTTAACTTATGATGAGTTTGCAGAAAAGATTCTAGTATCTCCAAGAATACAAGCATCTTATAACTTTAATGATCATACTCAGTTTAAATCTTCCATCGCTTATTATGAACAGACCCTGCGCCAAACTTATTATGAGGACCGGTTTAACCGTGGAAGGTCATTTTGGGTTCTTGCCAATGACAACATACCCACTCTGTCTACAATTAATAGTATGATTGGATTAAGTTATAGTAAGAACGGATTAGGGGTAGACGCTGAATTATATTACAAAAGGCTAAAAGGAATAACGGAATTTGCGTTGGCTTTTCCGGTAATACCTTCGGGAACGGTAGGCAGTGAACCCATTAAACCTCAGCTCCAATTATATGATGGTTCCGGGACAAGTTTTGGATTGGACTTAACCTTTTCATATGAACATCAATACTTTCAAAGCCAATTAGCCTACAGCCTAAGCAAAGCCGAACAAACTATATCCGAGCTGAACAATGGTATACCCTATGCAAGTCAAGATGATCGACGACATCAAATAAAATTTTTAAATACTTTTTCTCTTGGTAATTGGAGTTTATATACCAACTTTATTTATGCTAGCGGAAAACCTTACCTTGATTTGACGACAGGCGAATTTTTAACCACAAATAGGCGTAATATCCCATTTGATAAATTTATAAAAAACCTCAATGCTTATCGCCGGGTTGATATAGGCGTCGATTACCAATTTAATATCTCACGAACAGTAAGAGGTGAATTAGGGTTTTCAGTTTTTAATGCACTTAATCATGACAATGAGGCCTATAGACAAAATGTTTATTCCATTAAAGGTACCGATCGAAGTGCTGTTTTTGGGAATTCAATTCAGATGTTGGGTGCTACACCTTCTCTTCAGTTCAAACTTAAATTTTAGCCCGGATCATTCCTCCACAGCTATTCGGTTGAATTAAATCAGTTTAATCTAATTATTTCTGGTTAAATAATTATATTGGAAATACACAAAGCATCAAGTCACGTATTAGTTTTTTAAATAAGTAATCTTAAAACAATTATGAAGAGACCATATAAACTACATTCATTTACCGAATTGGAAGATCGCACACCAGCTCATGCCCAGGTAAATGGAGTAGATCTTGTGCTTATAAAATATGAAGATGAGGTTTCGGTACTTTATGGTAGATGTTTACATCGAGGTGCATTGATGGCCGACGGTCATATTGAGGGAGATAACCTAATCTGTGGTGTCCATGGGTGGGATTACCGGTATGATACCGGTGTGTCATCTTACAACAATCAGGAGGTATTACACAAATTCGCGTCGATTGTAGAGGATGGAAATGTAGTTATTGATGAAACTGAAATTGATAAATTTTTGATTCAGCATCCTCAACCGTTTAACCGGGATGAATATTTAGGACAGTATGCGGATACTCATCCTGAAAATACAGAGCCTTATACTCGTTACATCAAAGAACTAGCTCAAAGTGGATTAAAAAATATTGGCCATCACGGATTTTCAGCAGCCATGGGTGTCGATAGAAATACCTTACCAAAATGGGAAGACGTCCAGTTTTTACCTGCTCAACTTTGGACCAAACCATTATTGGACGATGCCAATGTAACATCTCAAACCGTGATTGGACCAAAAGCTAATAAACCGCTAGTCTTGAGCATGCCTATTTTTGTTTCCGATATGTCATTTGGTTCTTTATCAAAAGAAGCTAAAATTGCTTTGTCCAGAGGGGCTGAATTGGCAGGCACTGGTATTTGTTCTGGTGAGGGAGGCATGCTGCCTGCTGAGCAAGAAAACAATTCAAAATACTTCTACGAATTGGCCTCCGCCAAGTTTGGATTCTCCTGGGATAAAGTTGAAAAAGTCCAGGCATTTCACTTTAAAGGTGGACAAGGAGCTAAAACCGGTACGGGAGGACATCTTCCTGGAAGTAAAGTCACTGAAGAAATTGCCAACGTAAGAAATCTACAAGCAGGTCAATCTGCGATCAGCCCAGCAACTTTTCCTGACTTATCTTCTATCCAGGATTTTAAAGAGATAGCTAGTGAGGTAAGGTCCAGAACAAGTGGCATTCCAGTAGGCTTCAAAATTGCAGCAAGCCATATCGAGAAAGATATTGATTTTGCCCTGGAAGTAGGTGTTGATTATATCATATTGGATGGTCGAGGTGGAGGGACCGGAGCTGCGCCTACTGTGTTACGAGATAATATCAATGTACCAACTATACCGGCATTAGCTCGAGCCAGACAACATCTTGATCAATCCGATAGAAAAGATGTGACATTGGTCATAACCGGGGGTTTGCGTATTGCTGAAGATTTTGCCAAAGCTTTGATGATGGGCGCTGATGCTGTCGCCATAGCAAATTCCGCCTTACAGGCCATCGGTTGTCTGGGCATGAGAGCTTGTAATTCCAATAATTGCCCGGTGGGTATTGCCACCCAAAAAGAGCACCTCCGTCAAAGACTGATTATTGATGCTTCTGCTCAGCAATTAAGTAATTTTTTCAAAGCCTCCAATGAATTAATTAAAGTTATTGCCAGAGCATGCGGTTATGACGATTTTGGAAAATTTAATCCTAATGATTTAAGTACATTTAAACTGGATATGCATAAATTGACAGGTATACACTATGCAGGTTTAAATCCTTAATTTGGCATAAAGAGCAAATGGTCTGATTTTTGTTAAATATTAACTAATTATTTAATATAACTAATTCGAAAACTATTTTATCAATAAATCCATTACAAGAATATGGATCCAAGTTTTTTAAAAGAATTATATATACGCCACAAAGAAGCTCCACCCTGTCCGTCGCCACAGGTGGTATCACAGTTCTATACGGACTTACTTGGAGCTCTGTTTCCAAATTTTTCGGACCAGGAGTATAAAACTTTACAAGCATTCGAACATCATTTGAATAAGTTGAAAATAGATTTAAACGAACTGGTTTTTACTCATGGCATGTATAGTCGGGATGATGCCGATCAAGCGACCGAATCATTTTTTAAGGAACTCCCAGAAATATATAGATTGATAAATACGGATGTTACAGCTATGTACCAAGGCGATCCAGCCGCTAAAAGCCCTGTTGAGGTAGTTCGAAGTTATCCGGGTTTTTACGCAATTGCTGCTTATCGTGTGGCTCACGTGTTGCACCATTTAAATGTAAAAATTATCCCTCGAATGATTACGGAGCACGCGCATAGTCAAACGGGCATTGATATCCATCCGGGCGCTACGATCGGCGAAAACTTTTGTATAGATCACGGAACCGGAATTGTCATTGGAGAAACCACACTTATTGGGAATAACGTAAAAATATATCAAGGTGTCACACTAGGGGCATTGAGTGTAGCCAAAGAGGATGCTTCTAAAAAAAGACATCCCACCATAGAAGATCACGTGGTAATCTATTCAGGATCGACCATACTTGGAGGAAAGACTATCATAGGTCATCACAGTGTTATTGGTGGTAATGTATGGTTGACTAAAACTGTTAAACCTTATTCAAAAGTTTATTATACAGCTCAAATGTCAAATACAGACACTGGAAAAAATGATTTATTAGTTTATAAGCCCCATAGCAGATGAATCTATTCAAACTTATCGGAAATACACCGTTGGTTCAGTTACAGACGATCCCAATAAATCCACGCGTAAAAATTATTGGAAAACTGGAGGGAAACAATCCGGGTGGAAGTGTTAAAGATCGAGCAGCTTACGGTATGATTAGTGGAGCATTGGATCGTGGCGAAATTAAGCCTAACGATCAATTGGTGGAAGCAACCAGCGGTAACACCGGTATAGCCTTAGCTATGATAGCTAAAAACATGGGATTAAATATGACCCTGATCATGCCAGATAATTCTACTAAAGAAAGAATTCTCGCCATGAAGGCTTATGGGGCAAAAGTGATTCTTACCCCTGCTGAAAAAACGATAGAATATTCTCGCCAATTAGCGGAGGATATGGCAGCTAATCAAGGGTATTTTATGTTGAATCAATTTGGTAATGCTGATAATTATAAAATGCATTATCGAA
Source organism: Lewinellaceae bacterium (assembly GCA_024639065.1). Taxonomy (GTDB): domain Bacteria; phylum Bacteroidota; class Bacteroidia; order Chitinophagales; family Saprospiraceae; genus JAHEJC01. Next base: position 5,875 of record JAHEJC010000189.1, read on the forward strand.
CTACAGGACCAGAAATTTGGAAAGACACCAAAGGATTGATTACCCACTTTGTATCTTCCATGGGAACTACTGGAACTATTATGGGTGTTTCCAGATACCTTAAAGAACAGAACCCCGATATTCAAATCGTAGGCACCCAACCCGTTGAAGGGTCTCGTATTCCAGGTATTCGTAGGTGGTCAGCTGAATTCTTGCCTAAAATTTATGACCCTGAACGAGTCGATCAGATTATCGATGTGAGTCAAGAAGAAGCCACCCAGATGACCCGGCGGCTTGCCTATGAAGAAAGCATACTTGCTGGGATGAGCAGTGGAGGGGCCTTAACTGCCACCATGAAGCTAGCCGCCACCCTGGAAGAAGGTGTAATTGTATTTATTATATGTGATCGAGGCGATCGATATCTTAGTTCAGGATTATTTGAGCAGGTTGACGCCGAGTAGTGGGTTACAATCGCACACTATAATTAATCAACAATTATCACAAAGAGAATATTAACTAGATACGTTTGTTTTTTGCTATCCAATTATACCACTGTTCTATGCCAGTACCTTTTGTAGCAGAGAGCTCGATAAATTCAAGATGGTGATTCACCTGCATCGCATACGCCTTGGCTTTTTCAACATTAAAATCAACATAAGGCAACAAATCGATTTTGTTAATTATGCAAAGGTGGGCTGAATGGAACATGTCCGGATATTTGATGGCTTTATCTTCTCCTTCCGTCACGCTCATAATAACTACACGTTTGGTCTCACCTAAATCAAACATTGCAGGGCAAACCAAATTCCCTACATTTTCAATAAATAAAATAGAGTCACTTTTTGGATTAAGTTTTTTTACTGCTCTAATTACCATTGCGGCATCCAGATGGCATGCCTTACCTGTGTTAATCTGAACTACTGGAATCTCAAGACGTGCAATCCGATTGGCATCATTGAGGGTTTGCTGATCACCTTCGATAACAGAAAAATGAAATTGGTCTTTCAAGGTATCTAGTGTATGTTCTAAGAGACTCGTCTTTCCAGATCCCGGCGAGCTCACTAAATTGAAGGCGACAATATTTTTCGCTTCGAAATAGCCTCGATTACGTTCCGCCAATAAGTCATTCTGATGCAATATATCTTGTTCGACTTGAATGACCTTTGAACTGAGGTGTTCATGGGTGTGGTCGTGCTCAGTTTCATGTGCATGACCAAGACTATTTCCATGATGATGGTGGTGTACCTTACCATAATGGTGATGGTGATCATTTTTAAGAAAATAATTTTCTACCATTTCTTTTTCCTCATTTTTTACTTTATCCCCTAACAAAGTAATGGTGATAACATCTAAATTTTCACCGCATCCGCAGGTTCCACACATAATTTTGTGTTTTTAGATTAGTTAACAATCAGTGATTTTACTATTAATTCCTGCCCCGTAATCACTTCATTCTGATAGCTTTGACATGTTGGACAACTGTCAAAAATATTATTCATTTGAAATTGGTTCCCACACACACTACATTTCCCTCTTCCTGGTATTTTATGAATGATCCGTTCAGCGCCCTCTAAAACACTATCCTTCACCGCTGCTTCCCAAACAAAATCCAGGGCTCCAAATTCTATTCCAGCAAGACATCCGATGTCAATATTTATTTGTTCGACATTAGTAGCACCGTGTTGTCTGGTTTTTTCCTCTGCCATCTCTACTATGCTCATAACCACTGAAAGTTCATGCATGATTTAACTCACTATTGTGGTATCCAAAGTATAATAAGATTCCAGAGGAAATGATGAGTTGCATCAATAAACCTTATGATTCATATCATTAATTCCTTGCATTTCAAAAAGGATCACAATTAGCTTTATTTCCTTCCAGGTCTATATCATAAGTACTGATAATTATTAGTTCTTTAAATGATTATGGTCATACAAGAAATGATGATTTATCTCTATTTTCCAACCCTAATTCCGGACCATGAAATCCAATAAAAAACGGCATCATCTCTTAGATGCCTTATGGAAAATACAGAACCAACATGGTTGCATTTCCGACGACCAAGTCCAGAAAATTGCAGATCAATTTGGTATGTCATCTATTGAGGTTGAAGGGGTTGTTTCATTTTACCACTTCTTTAAAAGGAATTCAGCAACTACATTTACGGTTTATTTAAGTAATAATATTGTTTCAAAATTTAAAGGTTTTTCGAAAATCAAAAAAGCATTTGAAACTGGAGTTGGGGTATCTTTTGGCAAAAAAGATCCAACACAAATGTTTGATCTTCATGAGACTTCATGTATTGGATTGAGTGATGTAGAACCTGCTGCCTTAATAAATTTCAGACCGTTTGTAAACCTGACTTCGGCTAGAGTCCATAAGCTAATCTTTTATCTGAAAGCAGGAGCTGACATTGACGAACTTTGTGACCATCCACAGTCAATCATCCAATTTAAACCACGGAACAATAAAGCGACCTTTTTGAGAACGTATCAGGCTGGCAAAGCTATTAACCAATTACCCAGTCTATCACCAGAATCAGTAATCGAATTAATGCGCCTGGCTGATTTGAGAGGAATGGGAGGTGCTTTTTTTCCAACTCATATTAAATGGGATGGATGCAAAAAACAAAATTCACGCTCCAAGTATGTAGTATGCAATGCTGACGAAGGTGAACCAGGGACTTTTAAAGATAGGTTATTGATTCAAGAATATCCGTCCTTGTGCATTGATGGGATGATTGCTTGTGGCTATTCAATTGGAGCTCATGAAGGAATCATCTACTTACGAGCAGAATACAACTATTTGAGGAAAAAGCTAGAAGATACCATCCAAGCCTATAAAAAGAAAAAATGGTTGGGAAAAAATATCTTAAATATTAAAAATTTCAACTTTAACATTCGAGTTCAGTTGGGTGCAGGAGCGTATGTATGTGGAGAAGAGACGGCCCTTTTACAATCCATGGAAGGTTATCGGGGCGAACCACGTCCAAAGGTGTACTTTCCCACTGAAAGAGGTTTTTTAAATAAACCTACCGTTGTAAACAATGTAGAAACTTTTTGCAAGGCTGCAAGAATATTAGAGCTCGGTGTAGACCATATAACGGCTGCCGGATTACCAGAATCCAAGGGTACTAAACTCATCAGTGTATCAGGTGATTGCAAAAAGCCGGGCATTTACGAAATCGAATGGGGCATGCGTATTCAAGAGTTACTCGACTTAAGTCAAGCGAAAAACACCTATGCCGTGCAAGTAAGTGGACCTTCCGGAGAATTAATCTCATCCGCTGAATTCGAAAGAAAAATTGCATTGAATGATCTAAAATGCGGTGGATCGTTCATGATATTTAACCAAGAACGGAATCTACTTGATGTTGTACAAAATTTCAATCAATTTTTCATTGATGAATCTTGCGGGGTATGCACACCTTGCCGTGCTGGTAATTTTATTTTAAGCAGGGAAATTCGGAAAATCCGCAGGGGATTAATGGACCAAAATGATATTAATAAAATTCTAAAGTGGGGTAAGATCATGCGCTATAGTAGTCGTTGTGGATTAGGACAAACTGCACCTAACTCACTCATTCAAGCTATTGAAAAATTTCCTGATTTTGTAAATGAATATCTGACTGCTGATAATGTACTTAACAAAAATTTCAATTTAAAAGAAGCGGTTCAAGACTATGAAAAAGCCATACTAAAGTATAGTAGATATGAGTAAAGTACCCTTCTATATTGATGGCGAAAAATATTTTGCTGAAGCAGGTCAAAATTTGATTGAAGCAGCAGAAAAACTTGGTGTTTTCATCCCTTCACTTTGCCATTATCCCCACATAGATCCCCCTCTGGCCACCTGCAGAGCCTGCACGGTAAATATAGACGGCCAACCAAGGGCAGGATGCCTGTGTAAGATTAAAGAAGGACTCATGGTAGAATTTGATACACCTGACTTAAGAGACAATCGAAAGGCTGTTATTGAAATGATGTTTGCTGAGGGCAATCATTTTTGTCCGGCATGTGAAAAAAGCGGTGACTGTGATCTTCAGCATTTGGGTTACAAAACCGGTATAACTGCTACCCGGTTCCCCCACCTTTTTATTGACCGGGTTATGGACTTTAATCCAAAGCGTATTGTCATCGAACCGAGTCGTTGTATAAAATGTCAACGCTGTGTTGAAGAAGTTTTATCCGTTGATGGGAAAAAAGTCTTTTCATTTAAGAACCGGGGGAATGAAATGTTGGTAAGTGTTGATTATGCCGAAGAAGCCAAATTAACTGAGGAAGAAGCGCTAAGGGCCATGCATATCTGTCCGGTAGGTGCCATCATGGTCAGAGGTAAAAGTTTGGCGCGACCATTCGGGCATCGCAAATATGATGATGAAGAAAGTTCTGATCTTATCCCGATAAGCCAAGCTCCATCCATAAAAACGAGTGGTGGTAAAAAAACCGTTGCCACCACATCATTAGCTGGTTGTTTTGGATGCCATATGTCCATGCTGGATTTAGATTTAGGTATTTTGGATCTGATCGAAGTCGTTGAGTTTAATAAATCTCCATTAAACGACATTAAGAATTTTACCCAGCGATGTGATATCGGATTAATCGAAGGCGGTTGTTGCAATTCTGAAAATGTAGAAGTATTAAAGAAATTTAGGGAAATGTGTGACATTTTAGTCTCTATTGGTGAGTGCGCGATCTATGGAGGTTTACCAGCCATGCGGAATACGATCCCGCTAATAGAATGTTTGGAAGAGTCCTATATCAATTCTTTGACTAGTGAAAACAACGAAAACATTATTCCTGCCCATGAAGACCTTCCCAAAATTCTGGACCAGGTTTATTCATGCCATGAAATTGTAAAAATTGATTATTGGATTCCAGGGTGCCCTCCTTCAGCAGAGCATATTTGGAAAGTGGTAAAAAATCTGTTGTTCCAACAGGATTATAGTGTATTATATCCTGAATTTAAATACGATTAAAACGATGGCTGAAAAAATAGTAATTGATCCGGTAACAAGGGTGGAGGGTCATGGAAGAGTGACCATTAACCTGGATGATGAAGGTAGGGTAGATGAAGCATTCTTTCATATTGTTGAATTCAGGGGATTTGAGCGATTTATTCAAGGACATCCATATTGGGAGGCACCGGTATTAGTCCAACGTCTTTGTGGAATCTGCCCGGTGAGTCATCATCTCGCAGCAGCTAAAGCCATCGATCAAATAGTTGGAGTAGACCCTCAAGACCTGACGCCTACAGCTACTAAATTGCGAAGATTATTACATTATGGCCAGGTACTCCAGTCGCACGCGTTACACTTTTTCTACTTAGCCTCGCCGGATTTATTGTTTGGGCTGGACGCTCCTTTTGAAAAACGAAACGTGATGCAGGTGGCTATAGAAAATAAGGAGTTGGCCAAAAAGGGTATCCTTATGCGAAAATTTGGTCAAGAGATCATCAAAGCGTTAGCGGGCAAACGCATCCATGGAATCACCGCAGTACCCGGAGGTGTGCACAAAACACTTGAGCCGGAAGAAAGGGATTACTTTTTAAATGGTAAAGAGATTCCTTCTATCCATACGATTATAGAATGGTCACAAGAGGTTATAGAATTTATGAAAAGCTACCACTTAATCCACCATAAATGGTTAGACTCATTTGCGGCTTATCCCTCAGGTCACCTGGGTTTAGTAAATAAGGCGGGCAGCCTAGAATTATATGATGGCATGCTTCGAGCAATCGATGCTGAGGGTAAAGAAACACTAAAAATAAAAGCTGTCGATTATGCCAACTTTTTTGCAGAAGATGTTGAAAAGTGGACTTTTTTAAAATTTCCTTACTTGAAACATTTAGGAAAAGCTGAGGGATGGAACCGGGTAGG
>JAHEJC010000574.1 GCA_024639065.1 Lewinellaceae bacterium
GTGCACTTATTTCTTCATGTCCGTCATGCTGAACCAAGTAACCGGTATCATGGAACCAGGCTGCAATTAGCAATATTTCCTTTTCTCCATTTGACAAATCTGATCCTAAAGCTATTTCTTCTGCTGCATTGACCACATCTACAGTATGACTATACTTATGATAAATCAGAACCTGTTGCTCATTATTTTTGAACAGATTGAAAACGTGTTTCTGAACAGATTTTAGAATTTTCATTTTTTTGCCCATAAATCGATATTAATCCTGGTCTAAACCGTCTCGCACAAAGAATAATTTAATCCCTCCTTACATATTAGTTTTCTAAGATAGCGTTGTTTTCGATTTTTCAAAGATCAATTTTCCATGTATTATTTTTTATTTATTTCGTGATTCGATGGTTGAACACCAGATTTCTTATTAGCAATTAAAATAAGGTGTAAGAATCGATTAGTTTTTTTTTAGATTATTCAATGAACGCATGGTTTTCCAAAATACCTGCATTCTCTTTGAAACTTGATTTACCTAACTAGCTTAATTAACTGACATGACTGTTTACTGCATAAAGGATTGTGGTTATTCCCAAGGCAACAGAAAAAATGCCTACTTGTGACATATCACCTAATTGTTCGTCTCAACAATGTCCTATTAATCATTTAAAATCGAAAAAACTAAAATTTAATGGCGAAACAGAACATTTTTGATGTCATATTGAAAACAATTAATGATGTCCAGACAAAAAACAAAGCGAACCCTCGTGAAGAAACGGCTGATCCTAGTGTGTTCGATTTATTGAAAGGTAAGCTGCAACAACTTGATGAAAACAGTAAATTAAAAAGAGCCTCTCGAGGCAAATCACCTAATAGTATTTTGGATCTGATTCGCAAAGAAATTCAAGGTACCCAAAGGGAAAACAAAAAAGATCCCAATGTAAAAACCGCACCTGGTTCTGTTTTTGAAAATATTTTAAAGAAAGTGAACCAAGGTCCTCAACGACAAGCCAGTTCAGGTATTCGAAAAATTGTGGAAGATTATAATATAAATATCAGCCGACTTCCCCATAATGTCATTCAGCAAGTCCAACAAAACTATGTTAAGGACCGGAAAAATTTTGATCAGCAGTACGCTAAAGCCATCATTGATTTGGTCAAAAGACACTAGAACGAAATAAAAAGCCAGTAAACTTGATAGTGGTTTTAATTACCACCAGTATCTTGTTCTTAACGGGTTAGGAAAATATGTTTAACCAGATGTATCCCGGACGATAGCTCGCTATGATTCGGGATACTTTTTTTTAATACAAATTATTTGATTGACAATCCATCATAACGCCTATTCTCGTTACGACAATTAGAAGGCCTAATCTAAAAGTTGGTTAATGATGATGCTCGACTTATGTAGCCAAAAGCAAATTCCTGATAGATTCCAGATTAAGATTTTATCGGTTAAGGAAAAATCCTATTTATTAGGTAGAAGATGGTTTTCCAATATTTCAATACGCTTAAATAATCGCTCGATTAATCCTTGCTGTGCTTTCACCGCTTCTACCAAAAGTGGTGTGAGTTTGCTATAATCCATTCCATCAGCATCAATTCCGTTTGGCTCATAGACCACAATTTCCGGTAATACTTCACCAACTTCTTCTGCAATCATGCCGACATCATGTCCACCACCATGTTGCATATCCCAATCAAAATATACACCTCTCAATTTCTTCAATTTTTCTAATGGATTATTAATGAGTTTAATATTCTTCTTCCAACGTATGGAGGAAGTGGAACCATAATTCACACCGGGGCCAATAGCATCAAAATCATAGGACGTAGAGGCAACACCGCCATAACCGACGACTCCCTTACCATTGGTACCGGAGGCTGCCCCATAAACACCACGTCCTTCCTGACTAAAGGTCTCGAAATATCCTCCGTAGGTTGTAACATTACCAAAATTGTTTGATCCTCCATAAGCTCCAATTCCTTCATCACCATTGGCAACAAAATATCCGCCATAATTTTTACCTTCATAGTTACTGGATGTACCCGTAACACCATAACCACGTTTGCCATTAGCAGTGAACGACCCTCCGGTGTTATCAATATCGCCAGCAGCGGAAGCATAACCCAACATTCCGATACCTTTGCAAAGTGAAGTCTCTCCATAAATCGCTGCATCAAGGACTCCATCTCCTCCTACGCTCAGAGTTGATAAGGGATTTTTTGTTTCCACACCTACTTTTCTACTGGCACTTATCCGCATAACTTCCGATTTTACTGTGAAAGTCATGGTATCACCGTCTAAGTAGGCAATTTGTCCAGGATAGCTGTTAGCAACATCATTAAAATTGATGGCCCCAAGAAACGTCGGAGAAGCTGTTGTATTCTTAAGTTCAATCACTGATCCAAAGATGTTGGTGGTGCTCTCCATACGCAGTACTCCCTGATTAGCAGATATATCAAGCGGGAATAAAGGAGTAGAAATGCCGATACCCACATTTCCATTCTCCATAACATTTAGGAGATCGGGCTGGGCATTCAATCTGCAAGTAAAAGATATCAGGGCTAAACATGAAATAGGTAATAATAAATTTTTCATTGAATACAACATAGAATTAAGTTTTGTGGTGTTTGGTTATTAAATCCAATGTGGAGCGTCCATTACCCTATTAACTGAATTACATTGATAAACTTCGGATTTAAAGGCGCAGTGTATAAAGACCCATTGAGTAAGTGGCCTAAATTTTCCAGTATTCGGTAGGTATTTTTGAGTGACTTCTAAACCAAATAAATTGGTCAGATGAATATTCTTATGAACCCAGATATTATCTGAATTTGGTTGAGGTTGTTAACTCTTTGGGTCTTTGGTAATACTAGTTTTAAAAGATGGTCTTCAGTAATGATCGCATAAGTCATTCTAAATCATCCTCCCCGCAATCTTGACAGGAATTCCTCCTTCCTCCTTTTTGAGATGGGTAATTTAGCACCATTCTTCATAACAACGTATCCGCCATCATCCCGCTCATATCGTCGTATAGCATTCATATTAACCAGATGAGATTGATGTACTCTTACAAAGTCGGATGTTGGCAGGAGTTGTTCCACATCCTTAAGCGTCCGGGACATCGTATATTTGCTACCGTCCAGCAGA
>JAHEJC010000575.1 GCA_024639065.1 Lewinellaceae bacterium
GGTATCGGTAACTATATAGGCATATTGCAAATAAATCCCATCTATAGGTCGGAACTTGACAAAATCCAAATCATCATTTATAGGACAAGTGTATGCTTTTGAAAATCCAGGAACTGCTCGAATTTCACCAGCAAAAGGATTGTCCCGGATGACCTCTATCGGTTCAGTAGTAATATCATAACAATCATCGCTGTAAGGCAATCCCAGAAGATCATCATTTATTTTCAACAACGGATTGCCTGTATACGATACCCCCCAAATTCGGTATGATCCAGCTCCAATTGAAGAAAAATTAAAAGTAGTATCACTCAGAAACTCAATGATTCGATTTGAAAAATCGGTTAAAACATATTTATATTTTGAATTGGATCGGTTTGCGTTGGTAAATACAACTTGGGTGGGTTCATCACTACTTAAACAAAAGAATCTACTCATATCTCCATTTTCCAAGGATACCTGACCTGCGAAAACTTGGTCGGTGACCACTTCCAAAAAATTATTGGATAAGTCAAAACAGGCATCACTGAACGAAGAAAAAGCCAAATTATCTCCATTGCCAAGTAATCTTGTACCGGTATAGGCTACTCCCCATACTCGGGTTGTACCTCTCGGAAGCTCTGTAAAAGTATAACTATTTCCATCAATAATGTCAATGATTTGGTCTAATCCATTGGTTACCACATAATCGTATTTCTGTGGTTTCAAGCTGTTATTGCCAAATCGGACAATCGTAGACCCAATTTGATCAACACATAAATAGATGGTATTCTCTCCGGTGGTTACAAATATATCTCCTCCATCCGGCACAAATCGCCTTACCGATAAATGATTTTCAGTGATATCATAACAGCCAGTTGAAATCGGATGAATAAATAAAGTATCTCCTGGTTCAATAATTAAATTACCGGAAAAAGTAACCGAATAGATCTTACATTCACCTTCCGGAGATCCTTCAAAATCCAGGATATTAATATTACTTATCAAGAGAACAACATTATTAAGGTCGGTAACGATATACCTAGCTTGAAGTTCTGGGGTAGATTCTACACGTTCTAAAATAAAACGATCGGGAAGATTGTCACCAGGGCAGGACATTAAATCACCTTCTTCTCCGATAGCATTAATTGACCCAGCTTCCGCTAAAACTCTGATCACTACAACGCTGGTAGAAGACAAATCAAAACATTTATTAGCCAGTAGTGCATTAAAAATAGTATCGCCCTCTGTGGCCATTAGTTCACCTTCATAACTCAATCCATGGATCAAGCAAATACCTGGTGGCGCTCCATTAAAATCAACCGTATCTGTATTACTAATGCCTAGAATAACTCCTGCTTCATCAGTGATTATGTAGGCGTATGGAAACGTAGTGCTTCCAGTATTGCGCAAAGCAACTTTAGCCGAATTACCTCCCTCCGGGCATATTACTACGAGCGTATCTAATTGTTTGGTCCTTACCAATCCGCCAAATGGAATTTCTTTATTAATGCTAACATTATTTTCACTTAATTCCGCACAAAATTCAGGTGAATTAGCAATCCCAAATAAGGATGAATCAACCGGAAGGATTAATGATTGGTTTCCGGCAAAAGATAATCCGAAAATTTTATAGGAATTGGAACTCAGACCAGACAGATCAAAGGTGCCTGAGTTATTATTCGATATGATATTGTTTGTGCTTGTGGTCAGCACATAGGTATAAAACAATCCGGATACTGAAGAGCCAACAACGGTAATTGCTGTATCGGTTGAGTTAGTTCCAAGTGCACAATAGGTGGTATCCTCATTTCCACTGCTTAAGGCAACAAAACCGCCACCTGGGCTTTCTTTAATGACATTTATTACATTGTCTGATAAGGTGGCACAGCCACCATTTTTTGCTCTAATTGTGATAACATCAATCCCTACTTGATAGATTAATGAGTCGGAATGTGATATGCCCCAAATTCTACAAAATCCCTCTTCAAGACCTTCAAAATTTAATATACTATCACTGCCTACAGAAAGAATATTATCTTGCACATCGGCAACTATAAAAGAATAAGATGCACCAACTGAAGAATCCAATTTTTCAAGAAAAACAAAATCAGAAATACCGTCATTGGGACATATCCTAACCTCGCGTGCACTATCTCCTGCGGTAAAAATTGAACTATTGCTACATATTTGGCCGTTTACAGAATACCCGAAGAGTACAATATACATAGCAATAAAACCTTTAAATAAAGTATGTATCGATCTCATTCAATCTAGCGTATTTTGCAAAATTCTATACTTATTCCTATTATTTCCTACAAAAATCATGCTTAAAAATTCTAATATTTAACCAATTGATTTTGAACTATTAATCCTTAAATTTACCTATAATATATCAATATTTACGCAATATTAAAACATATCAATGATCACCTTGTTTCCTCTATACCAACGCATAACCACTGAATCATGATGCGGTTTTTGATTTTGGGTGTAGTGTTAATTTTATTCGATGTCTATGCCTTTCAAGCTATAAAATATACTACAAGTTCCATTTATCTACCTATTAAATGGACAATTTTTATTGTTTATTGGCTAATTACTGGAGCTGGTATCCTATATTTTTACTTACTTGGGAGTAGAAGAATTACCAGAGAATATAGTCAATTTTTGACAGTTACTCGTAGTCTGCTGATTATTCTGGTCCTTTCAAAATTTATTTTGGTGATTGGTGTCTCTCTTGATGATATACGCAGGTTTTTTACTTTCTTAATAAATTCATTCTCACCCCTGGATCTGAGCATGTCACGCTCCATTTATTTGCTGAATACATTCAACTTATTTTCAATTATTCCCTTGATCCTCCTTACCTATGGAATGGTGCGAAATCCTTACAGATATAAGATTTTCCACAAACTGATTTTTAATGAACAATGGCCTCATACGCTGGATGGTGTGAGAATCGTTCAGATTTCTGATATCCACGCAGGTAGTTTTGGGAAGCATGCTCCTATTGATAGGGCAATAGAAATGATAAATAACCTTAAACCGGATCTAGTATTTTTTACCGGAGATTTAGTGAACAATCAAGCATCGGAATTAGAGCCATTTATACCTATTTTTAAGGCTATTAAAGCTAAGTATGGAGTTTATTCGAT
>JAHEJC010000190.1 GCA_024639065.1 Lewinellaceae bacterium
GAAACCACCAGCCCATTGAAGGAAATGAGGATGGCGTGCATGCAACAGATCTCATTGCGTCGGAAGTAAGGAAGATTATTAAAAAGGAGGAGAAGCCCTTTTTTATTTTTCTTACATTTCATGCGCCCCACACACCCCTGGATGAGAGAGGTGAATTCATAGATCAACCTACTCAGTTGGATTCGTTAAATCTAAATCGTTGGCGAAATGAAGACCGTATACAGTGGTTCAACGACCCGGAAGGTAAGATTCAAAGCGAGCCCGATCCTGAAAAACGCTTGCTACTGGCAGCAGTCAACCATCTCGATCATGCCATAGGCGATATTGTAAATACCCTGGAAGAGACGGGAAAGCGTGAGAATACGATCATTCTTTTTTCGTCGGATAACGGCCCGCAGGTAAACTGGAATGGAAAAGCATACCCGGATGATTTACATCTTACTGGTTTTAATCAACCCATCCCCATGAAAGGCTCAAAAATAGATGTGTGGGAAGGAGGAATTCACGTGCCGGGTTTCATCAACTGGCCAGGCAGGGTGCAGGCCAAAAAGGTAGACGATCCAGTGCATATTATCGACTGGTTTCCAACATTGGCAAATCTGATAGGACATGAAAAGGCAAATACCTACAACCTGGACGGGGTCGATCTTGATCCTGTTCTTTTCAAAAACGACTCCCTGGAAGTGCGGGATCTCTATTGGATTTGGAATACCCGAACCAACCGCTGGGCATTGCGCTATGGAAATTGGAAGATTGTCAAATATGGAACGGAACAGCCGAAATATCCTGCAGATTGGCAATTGTTCAATCTGGTAAATGATCCCCGGGAAACTACTGATCTTGCCGTCGAAAACCCTGAAATAGTAGCCCGGCTTCATGACATGTTTGACGTTCAAAGGGGTAAGGATAATAAATGATTTTTTAACTTTTACATTAACTATTTTAGTATCATGGGAAAAACAACAAATACATTTTTTTTACTCATAATTACCTTCTTTGTCCAGGTTATTTTTTCGGGAAACATTTTAGCGCAAACCAAAATTTCAGCCGAAAAGTTGGGAGATAAAATCGATATCAGAATCAATAACAATTTATTTACCAGTTACATTCTGTCAGCCAATGAAAAGTACCCTTTCTTTTTTCCGGTGAACGGCCCCTCAAAAGCAAGTGTCACCTCCATGCGAAATGCCAATTACCCGCATCACAGTTCCCTCTTTTTTGGATGCGATAAAGTAAACGGAGGAAATTACTGGCAGGAAGGATTAGAACGAGGCCAAATCATTTCACTGAGAGCTGATATTATCGAAACAGAGGGTGACAAAGTAGTTATTGAAAATGAATGTATCTGGAAACGTCCAGAAGCAAAATCTCCCATAAAAGATATCCGGACCATAACGGTACGAGCTCCATCAGAGAATTTATTCGTAATTGACTTTGACATCACTATGGAGATGTTACTGGATATTACCATAAACAAAACGAATCATTCATTTTTCAGCGGAAGGATGGATCCGGACCTGGCCGTTACAAATGGAGGTACGATGATTAATGCGGAGGGGGAAACTTCTGAAAAAGGCACCTTCGGTAAGGCATCCGCCTGGATGGATTATCACGGCAAAAGAATGGGACAAATAGAAGGAATGGCTATTTTGCAGCATCCTTCAAACAAATGGTATCCCTCCACCTGGTTTACACGCGACTACGGATTTTTTTCACCCACACCGATGTACTGGCCCGAAAATGGGGAAAACACGATGCTCAAAAAAGGGGAAGTCGTTAAATTGCGCTACAGGGTCTTAGTACATTCTGGAGACCATAAAATGGCCAAAATTGCCGAAGAATTTGAAAAATTTAAGAATGAATGAGCAGAATAGTCACGTTCCTGAATGACAATTTTCAAACCAAATCCTGATAATTATAAAAAATGAAACGCAGAACCTTTATAAAAAACACAACGGCTACTGCTGCAGGATCTATGCTTATCCCTACGATTGTACCTTCAACCGTTTTTGGGAAAAATGCTCCCAGCAACCAAATAAATGTTGGAATGGTCGGTACAGGCCGGCAGGCAATCAACGCCAACTTGAAAAATGGTTTTCTGAAACTGGATAATTGCCGGGTGATTGCTGTGAATGATGTTGATTCCTGGCGTATGGATCTTGGAGCGAAAACCGTAAATGATGCCTATTCAAAAGCCGGGGGGAAATATCGGGGTGTTGAAAAGTACGATGATTATCGCGACCTGATCGCCAACAAAGATGTGGACGCTGTGATGATATCAACCACTGATCACTGGCATGCGCCGGCTGCGATAGCTGCAGCTCTGGCAGCAAAACATGTTTGTATGGAAAAAGCATTTACTGTCGCTCCAGCTTGGGGAACTGCAGTTGTTCAAGCAATAAAGAAAACAGGTGTTGCTAATCGTTTAGACAGTGAATTCCGTACAAATAGAACAATGAATCGCGCAGTGGAGTTAGTGCACCTTGGTGTTATTGGTGAACTGGTGGAAGTAATAGTTGGTGTTCCTGGCGAATTGAACGGTAGTGCACTTGGTCCACAGGATACTATGCCTGTTCCAAAAGAATTAAACTACGATATGTGGTTAGGACCGGCTTTTCAGGCACCTTATACCATGCAACGTGTACATGAACCGGGAACAATCAGTTCACGCCCAGGATGGTTACGCATTTCCGATTATTGCAATGGAATGATTACTAACTGGGGGGCGCACCTGAACGATATCGCTTTATGGGGAATGAGAAAAGAATACGAATTACCTGCCAGTGTTGAAGGAAACGGAACCTTTGATAAAGGATTATGGCATACCATTAACGCCTTTGAGATAGACTATAAATATGCTGATGGCCTAAAACTAAAATATAAAATTGATGAACCCTTTGTGAAGTTTATTGGTAATAATGGTTGGGTAAAAGCTGCTTATCCCAAGACACTTACTGCAAGTGATGATAAAATTTTGGCATTCGAACCGAGTGATAATGACGGACACTATAGAGATACTCTTACAGATAAAGCAGACTTCCTTAGAAGCATAAAAACTGGTCAGAGGACCGCCGAACCACTTGAAGTAGGAAATAACGTGTACATGTTAACGATGATGGGGTTATTCGCTGTGACGTTGGGGCAAACACTAAAATGGGATAACAAAACCAGAACATTTGTGAACGACAATGCCGCCAACGCGATGATGACTCGTCCGTTTCGTGAAAAATGGATCGACAAGGAAGTGGTAAACTGGATGAATAAATTTCAACAGTTCGAATTAAAGTAAAGAGCCATGAAAATAATTCTATACTGCCTAGCGGCAATATTAATGGGGTGTTCACCACCGAAAAAAGAACTTGACAATACTTTTTATGCCTTTAATAACGCATTCCGAACACTACCCAATGCGCCCTATGAACTCGATGCACAAGCTGAACTATTGGTGAAGTTGGGCTATGATGGATTCTCAGGACACATAAGCGATCCTTATTACCCACGACGAGCTGCCATGGATAAAGTGGGTTTGGAAATGCCAGAAATTTACTGGGGGATACGATTGGACAGCTCAGGCTATATTTCGTACAAAGAAGGAATAAAGGAGATAATAGAGGATTCAAAAGATCGGGATTTAATTGTGGCGTTGTTTTCCAATGCGGAAGCTTTTAATGATAATAGGGACCAAGGTGATTCACTGCTGGCAAAAGGCATTCAGGAACTGGCTGATTTTGCAGCAGTGTCCAATGTAAAAGTGGCTATTTACCCGCATGTAAATAACTATTGTGAAACTATTGCACATTGTGTAAAAATGGCAAAACTGGTTGATCGTGAAAATTTTGGAGTAGTTTTTAATACGTGCCACATGTTAAAGGTTGAAGGTGAAAACGGTTGGGAAGAGAAACTGTTAAAGGCTATTCCTCATATATTTATGATTTCTATAAACGGTGCAGATAGTGGAGATACAAAAACAATGGGGTGGGACAAATTAATTCAGCCGCTTGGCGAAGGAACTTTCGATACGTATAAATTGGTAAAACTGGCTAAAGACAATGGTTATGAGGGACCGTTCGGACTTCAGTGTTATAACATTATGCAAGATGCAGAAGTAGTCTTAAATAAATCGATGAATACATGGCGCATGTACCAAAAATTATATGCGGATGACCATGAAAAGAAATGAGATGTTTGGGAAGCTATTAGATTGGATTGCAGACTTGAATGCACCGATTCCTAAATAGGAAAATCCCGATTTCATTTATGAATGAAAATAACAATTTACATGGACTTAAATATAATGATAAGAGTGAATCTTTTAACCAGCCTAAATCGCAAATGTTTCTTCATATTGATCTTCTTACTGTTTGGTTGCTCCAAAACAATCGATTACAAAATACAATTTGGGAACTTAGAGCAACTATCCGGTCAATTTGTTAATCCTCCCATGTCATCAAGACCTGGTGCTTTTTGGTGCTGGCTCAATGGTGATGTTACGAAAGCTTCAATTACAAAAGATCTGGAAGAAATGAAAGACAAAGGGATGTCAAGGGCTGAAATATGGGATGTTGAGGCCAGGGACAATATTAACGGAGCCTTTGGAATTGGTCCAAAATTTCTAGGTGATGAGTCAGTAGAGTTTATAAAGCACGCCATGAATGAAGGGAAACGTCTGGGCATAAGAATTGGTATGGTGGCATCCAGCGGATGGAATGCTGGGGGTTCCTGGGTTACCCCAGATTGGGCTGCTAAAGCGCTTTATGCTTCAGCGCTTAAAATTTCAGGGCCTCAATCTTTTTCAGATTCCCTTCCTTATCCCGAGCTTCCGGCTAACTGTCCAAAAGATGAGAACGGTATGCCAATTTACTCCAAAGAAATTGCGGTACTGGCAATTCCTGATCATGCGAATAAAAAAATTAAAAGTCTAGAAAATGTGCTGATGCTCAACAATCAATATGACGGTAAAAAATTGAAATGGGACGTGCCAGAAGGAGACTGGACCCTGCTGAGATTTGTCTGTTCAAACACTGGTCAGCATTTGATTGTACCTAGCCCTAATTCAGATGGTCTATTCATCGATTTTTTTGACCCTAAAGCTACTAAAAGACATTTAGCCTACATACTTGGCCGATTAGGTATAACGAAGGGAAACGGTAAAGAATCAGGATTAGATTACCTCGAATTTGATAGTATGGAATTGGATGAAGCCACACCATGGACGGATGCCATGGATAGTGTTTTTCATGCTCATCACAACTATCAGATACTACCTTATTTACCCGTATTTATGGGATGGGAATTACCTGAAGGAAATGATAGATTTCTCTACCAATTCAAGAAAACAGTTAGTGATCAACTTATTTTTAGTCACTATGTCACAGGCAAGAACTTTCTCGCAGATTATGGTATAGATTTAGTGGCCGAGGCAGGAGGACCTGGTCCTCCCATTTGGGATTCATGTCCTGTGGATGCTTTAAAGGCTTTAGGAAGTGTGACTATTCCTCGAGGTGAATTTTGGATTCAGAATCGACATAATATATTCTTAGTTAAAGAAGTGGCCAGCGCCTCACACATTTATGGCTTGGGTACAGTAGATGCTGAATCATTTACTACCTGGAGAAGATGGAAGGATGCACCACACGTCTTAAAGAAACATGTGGATCGCGCATTTTGTGAAGGATTAAATTGCGTTACCTTTCATACGTTTGCTAATACACGTCCGGAGTTTGGACTACCTGGAAGAGCTTATCACGCTGGCATAGATATGAATCCCACAGCAACTTGGTGGGAGCAATCAAAACCATTTATGAACTATTTATCGCGATGTTCATACCTATTATCCAAAGGAAAATTTGTTGGTGATGTGGCCTATTATTATGGGGATAAAGCGCCCAATTTTTTTCCCGAATTACAGCGCGATCCAAATAGCCCAAGAATTGAAGGCTTGAATGCAGGTTATGATTTTGATGTAATCAATACAGATGTACTTATGAATCGTATGGAAGTATCCGAAGGTAAATTGATATTGCCTGACGGCCTGAATTATAACCTATTGGTATTACCAAACATAAAAGATATCCCTGATTATGTAGTGAAGAAAGTACAAAAAATGGTAGCTGCTGGAGCGAATGTTCTGATCCAAAATCCGGAAATAGTACAGCGTATTAATGGTGTTATCCTCCAAAACATGACTATAGATGATGCTTTGATTAAACTATCTATTGCAAAAGATTTTGCTCACAATGAGCAAATATTAGATTTCATTCATCGAAAAATGGGCGATGTAGACTTATACTTTGTTACCAACAAAACCAACCAAGCTATCTCTGAATCTGTTGAATTCAGAGTAAATAATAAATGGGCTGAATATTGGGATCCGGTTACGGCTCAACAATATAGTATTAAGAATGCCAAGAGCAACAATGATAGAACGGAGATAAACCTAACCTTATCACCATATGGATCTTGTTTTATAGTGTTTAGTAAAGAGGATCGACAGTTACCGGAATACAATCAACCAACAGAGACTCAAACAACAGAAATTAAAGGACCATGGACACTTACCTTTCCAGAAAATTGGGGGGCACCTTCATCTGTGAAACTCGATGAGTTAATTTCATGGACCGACCATGATGATGAAGGGATCAACTATTTTTCCGGCACTGCCACCTATAGCAACAGTTTTGACCTATCTAATGACGTACTTAACAAAAGCAATGATATCTACATCGATTTGGGGGAAGTATTGGATGTGGCAGAAGTGATCGTTAATAATAAGTCGGTAGGTGTATTATGGACGAAGCCTTTCAAACTGAATATTAAGGATTATGTAAAAGAAGGGAATAACAATATTGAAATTAGAATCACTAACATGTGGATCAATAGGTTGACAGGTGATATGGACCTACCTGTTGAAGAAAAATTTTGTAGGACCAATCGTCCATACATAACGAAAGCATATTCAGAAATAGGTGATGAAACATATAGGGTTCAAAGAGCCGGTTTGATAGGCCCGGTTACGCTTGAACAGTCACTAACAAAATAGAAACAATCTATTCCTATTCTTTGAAAACAACAGCCTCTTAAAACAGGTCGTTTCAGATGGGACTCAGACTTGCCGCTTTGGACAAAATAGACGGCGCCCATAACTGACCCATGAACGACCAAGGGGATTATAATAGAAAGGTTGGTGGGAAGGATTGTTTTGCAAATAACTCAGTGACACAACTTCACTATTTGCAAAGTAGTCAACCTATTATTTACATTTCAATCTTCAATAGTGATTTTAGGCAGTTCCACAGGTAATCCCTGTGTGTTTTTTTCTCTGAATATGGGTACGGCGCGTAGGTCACTAGATTCATAGGCTGTTTTGAAATATCCTTTTCGGTTTGAAAAGACTTTTCCGGTTGATTTATCAATGGTTACCTTCCCGATCTTGTAGAAACTGGCAGCTTTGTTTTCTTCTGTAATGTTTACATTCTCAAGAGGTCGGTTTCGTTTGGTTTGCCACTTATGTTCACCTGATGGTTGCATTTCAATTTCTTTGATTTCCATTTCAATACGGTTATTGTACACTTTACAAACCATATAATTGGTGCGGGTATTGTAGCCAATTAAGCCACCGTGTGCTACTTGCATAATGCCGTCACGTTCGGTGCAGGTAACCGCATGCACTTCACCACAGAGATAGGCGTCGACATCGTACTGTTTCATTAATTGCCAAAATCCCGAATTTTGGCCTTCTTCAATCATCAATCCGCTGGAACTCCATTTTCGAACGGGCCCCAGTACAGGGGTATGGCCCAAAACAATACGGTGTTTTACTTCCTTATTTACTTCAAACACTTCTTTCAGCCAGACCAACTGCTCACCACTGACGCCAGCTTTAATGAAACCTTGATTACTCTCTCCAGCTTCAAAAACATCAACAGAAACAAACAGCGTATTTTTGTGTTTCCACCAAAAAGCGGTCCCCTTCATTCCTGCAGGTCCATTTTGCGGCATTTGAAAATAATCGGCAAAAACTTGTTTGTAGTATTTTACTGCTTCCAATTTCTTGGGCTGCCTCCAGGGGTTATCTCCTACCTCATGGTCTCCGATCGAGACATAAAAGTTTAGCCCGTGGACATGCATGCGATTTATCCATGCGGTGTAATATCGTTCTGCATATTTTGCGATGGTGTCCTGGTCATTCCATTCCGGGGCATCCCAATGGCCCATGACCATATCGCCGGCAATCGTGAGAAAATCCGGATTTTCGGCTTTAACAGCTTCCAGAATGTATGAAAGTGCATCCTCCCATTTGGGTTCGGGGTAGTCACAATCTACGTTTAAAAAATCAGGCATGGATACGAATACCCAGGATTCATCCTGTACTGAGGACTGACATGCTGTTAAAAGTAATGTGAGCACTAAGGGATATATACTTTTCATTTTATGCTGCTTTTTTATCCTGTGTTTTAGCTATATGCTCCTCCCCGGGAAAAGGGGTTTACTTTTGTAAAGTAAGCAATTCAGAGTAATCGCATCAAGGAACATTTAAATTCTAACTTCGCCATTTAGATTGTTTCTTTTGGGGACAGGGCCCCGGGATTTGCAGATAAGATTAATTCCAGCCCTCAAAGGGCGAAGTAAGTATAGGTGCTAAATGCTTTTGTCCTGAATTTAAGAAAAAGAAATACTTTATATTTTTTGATTCTGGTTCATTTAGATGAACTTTATAAATTTAAGAAAGAGTTATGAGAAAAAGTAATAAAATCTATAGCGTAGGGACTGTAATTCTCCTCATGCAGATATGTTTGTTGCCTATGATTATGGTTTCTCAGACTAAACCCTTATCGCAATCGTATGACCCAGTTGTGGTGCCGTCTGAGACTAAAGAAAGGCTGAGGGCAATCTATGAAGGAAAAGAATTCAATCCGACATCATTTCAAGCGAAATGGCTTCCGGATGCTTCTGGACATGTGGTTTTGGAAACTGTACCTGGAAGCAATTGGGAAGTCCTTGCGAGGTATGATATAATTAATGGTAAACGTACTGAATTGGTTACTAGTGCACAGCTTTCTATTTCTGAAGCAAGCGATTCGTTGTCCATTGAAGATTACATCTTTTCCGCAAATAGTAACTCGATGCTGATTCAAGCAATCAGACAAAACGGAGAAACAAGCGAACCGCACTTTTGGATGCTAGACCTGAAATCAGAGAAACTTCAAAAAGTGGTAGCTGGAAGAAACAACAGTATCTCTCCCAGTGGTCAACGCATACTTTTCTCCAGGCAGGGAAATCTTTATGTCCACAGTTTGCAAAGTGGTCAGACCATTCCACTCACCAAGGATGGCAGCGTTGGCGTGGTTACCTACGGCCGGGGTACTTGGAGCCCGAACGGAAGTAAGGTAGCATTGGTACGGTCGGATGTATCTGGAGTTAGGAAAAGGTCATCACTCATACCCGGAGATCCATCCTTTCCCGAAGTCAGGGAAACAAGGTTCGCCCGGGTAGGTGAAAAAATATCCACCTTAAGTATAGGAATTGTGGATGATGATGGAAAACAGGTACAGTGGTTGTCAATCCCTATACCAGAAGAGGGTTACTACCTAGGCCAGCTCAGCTGGATTGGAAATTCCAACGAGTTGCTGGTTGAAAAATTAAGCCGTTTCAGGGATAAGCGTGAGTTTCTTATCGCTAATATAAATAGTGGTGAAGTAACTAAGATTTATGAAGAATTTGACCCTGCTTGGGTTGTTGCAAGTTACCGTAAAAACGTCGGACTGGAATGGATTAGCGATGATGGTTCATTCCTCATATTGAGCGAGAAGGATGGGTGGCGACATGCCTATGTAGGCTCACGTTATGCGAAGAATCAGGTTTTATTAACACCTGGAGAATTTGACATTATCGAACGTGTCAAGCTAGATAAAAAAAGAGGATGGTTTTACTATAACGCTTCTCCCGAAAACAGTACCCAGAAATACCTTTTTCGCATTCGGCTAGACGGATCCTCAGGACCTCAACAGATAACCCCAATAGATCAGCCAGGCACGCATGATTACCATATATCACCAGATGGGAATTGGGCATTTCATACTTATTCGGCATGGAATACACCACCAATCACCGAACTCATCCAACTTCCGGAACACAGGGTTGTGCGTGTACTCGAAGACAATAAAGCACTTCGCGAAAAAATGAAATTACTAAACGTTCAGCCAAAAGAGTTCTTACAGCTTGACATTGGTAACGGCATCGTGATGGATGCCTGGATGATTAAACCAAAGAGTTTCGATCCTGCCCATAAATACCCTGTATTCGTTTATGTATACGGAGAACCACATGCACAAACTGTGCGGGATGTTTGGGGACATGCGATGGTTGACTATCATCGCGTGCTTGCCGACTTGGGGTATCTTGTAGTGTCCTTTGACAACCGAGGAACTCCATGTCCCAAAGGAGCTGCCTGGCGACGGTCAATTGCAGGTAGCCTAGGTCCGCTTTCTACTGATGAACAGGTTGCTGCATTGGAAGAGCTGGGACGCACAAAACCTTACGTTGACCTTGCCCGGGTAGGTATCTGGGGCTGGAGTGGGGGAGGATCGAACACGCTGAATGCGATGTTTAGGAAACCGGATGTCTATGACGTGGGGATCGCTGTTGCACCCAAACCACAACCGCATCTCTACAATGCATGGTTTCAAGAGATCTACATGAAAACTCCCCAAGTGAATCCGGAAGGATACAGGGAGTCTGCACCAATCAATTTTGCCACAGGCCTAAGTGGGAACTTATTGATCGTCCATGGTACCGGTGAGACAAACACCCACATTCAAATTACGGAAGGGTTGGTGGATCGATTGATAGAACTGGGCAAGCAGTTTGATTACATGGCATATCCCAACCGCAACCACGGTCTCAGAGAAGGCAAAGGTACTTCACTACACTTACGAATACTTATGGCGCGTTATCTACTCTCTCATCTTTCACCAGGTCCACGTTAAAAGGTATGGTTAGTGGATAGTAACGTCGTATAGACATTATTAAGTGAACACAACATCACGAATTATAAAATAAAACTATGGAATCACTTTATTTACTCTTCCTTGGTTCAATCCTTCAAATTTTACTTTTTGGTGGTGGTGTTGAACAAGACCAAAAATTTTGATGAATTAAAGAGATTAATCGAATCTTAAGCTTATGCAAGCATTATTAGGTGTACTATTTCATTCTTTAGGCGGCATTTCAGCAGGCAGTTTTTACATGCCATTTAACAAAGTCAAGGGATGGGCTTGGGAAAGTTATTGGATAATTGGCGGTTTATTTTCCTGGTTAATTGTTCCGCCCCTTGCGGCTTGGATGACCGTGCCTGGATTTGTTGATATTATTCGTGCAGCGTCCAGTCAGATCCTGCAGGTCACTTTCCTTATGGGACTATTTTGGGGAATTGGAGGTTTGTCCTACGGACTCGGAATAAGATATCTAGGCATGTCGTTGGGAAATTCGGTGGTGCTGGGATTTTGTGCAGCCTTCGGCGCAATTGTCCCGTCTATCTATTATAACATTCATCCAACCACAGGAAAAATTTCTTTCACCGATATGATGACGACCTCTGGAGGCCGGTTGGTTTTACTGGGCGTATTGGTATGCCTGATTGGAATTGCTATATCCGGAAAAGCGGGTATGATGAAAGA
>JAHEJC010000191.1 GCA_024639065.1 Lewinellaceae bacterium
AAATTCTTCTTGAAGACGGTGCTGGTGAGGCAGCAGGATTTTCAAATAAGGACTATGAACAGGTAAAATGGTTGTCCAGAGATGAATTATTACAAGAGGCAGACATTCTGATCAGCCTGCAACCCTTGAGTGTCGTCGAATATCAGCGTACCAAAGCATCTTGTATTCTTGTGTCAATGTTTGCACCTTATTTTGATGATAGCCTGGTCAAAGAAATCCAGTCTATACCAAGACAGGCATTTAGCATGGATATGATTCCACGGACCACTTTGGCGCAGTCTATGGATGTACTTTCTTCTATGGCTTCTATCGCTGGTTATAAAGCAGTACTTGCCGCTGCCCAAAAATTACCACGTTACTTGCCCATGATGATCACAGCTGCTGGCTCCATAAAACCAGCCAAAGTTCTAGTGTTGGGAGCTGGGGTAGCTGGCCTTCAAGCCATTGCCACCGCTAAAAGACTAGGCGCCGTTGTAGAAGCATTTGATCCGCGGACTGCTGCTAAGGAAGAGGTGCTCAGCTTAGGTGCAAAATTTGTAGAGGTCGAGGGTGCTCAAGAAGCGGATGATGCCGGTGGATATGCGGTTCAGCAATCTGAAGAATATTTAGAAAAGCAGCGATTACTGGTACAAGAAAAGGCGGCAAGCGCGGATGTAATCATTACCACAGCTCAAGTGCGCGGTAAACAGGCACCACTTTTAGTTCCTAAAGAAACTGTTGATAAAATGAATGCAGGATCGGTGATTGTTGATCTAGCTGCTTCGACAGGTGGAAATTGTGAACTCACCCAAGACGGAAAAACGATTAGTCACAACCATGTTTATATCATTGGTGATTCAAATTTAGCTGCTGATATGGCTATGGACTCCAGTTTTCTCGTATCAAATAATATATTTAATTTTCTGAAAGTGTGGGTCAAAGAAGGTGTTATTGATTTAGATCTTAGCAATGAAATTATTGAATCATCATTAGTATCAAAATAAGGTATGGAAAGTATACAAGCGTTTTTCTTTAGTAATCAACTCCTCATTTGGTTATTGGTATTTGCCGTGTTGCTTGGATTCCAAGTGATATCGAATGTACCTACTGTATTGCATACACCGCTAATGTCCGGGGCTAATGCGATCAGTGGTATTGTGATTATAGGAGCTATTTTGTTAATCCGGCAAACAGAACCCAACGATTATTTTGCATTGTCTTTGGGCTTTATAGGGATCATTTTAGGAATGATTAATGTGGTCGGCGGATTTGCGGTAACCGGTAGAATGTTAGAAATGTTTAAGAAAAAGAAAAAGGCATGAGTGTAAATTTTATTGCTGACTTAGGCTACCTAATTGGAGCCTTAGCATTTGTGGTCGGACTGGGTAAATTAAGTTCCCCTGATACTGCTAAAAGAGGAAATCAATGGGCTGCCATGGGCATGGGTATTGCCATTCTGGCCAGTTTAGTCTATCCATTAGAAACCACTTATAATAATTTTATTTGGATTTTTGGTGGGATGCTCATAGGAGCAATTATCGGCTGGATCGTCGCCAAGCGAATTCAGATGACCGCCATGCCTCAACTTGTTTCCTTGTTTAATGGATTTGGAGGTGCTTGTGCCGTACTATTAGGATTTATCGAATTATTTCCATTAACTACATCAACGATAGCCTTTCCATCAGGAGGTTTACTTATAATAATTCTCACCATCATTATAGGAGCTATTTCTTTTACCGGAAGTATGCTTGCCTGGGCGAAACTCGATGGAAGAGTAAACGATAAAAACGTCACCTTTGGTGGACATAAATATCTAAATCTATTTTTACTAGTCGTGTTAATCGGATTAAGTATTCTTTTACTTATCCAAAATAACACAGCACCCTCTTGGGTTATTTATGGATTACTAGCGTTAGCCCTTGTCTATGGTGTTTCATTTGTAGCTCCTATAGGTGGTGCCGATATGCCCGTAGTCATTTCATTACTGAATTCACTCACCGGTTTATCCGCTGCCGCTGCCGGGCTTATATACGACAATCAGATTATGCTTATTGGAGGTATCCTGGTAGGCGCTTCAGGAACTATTCTCACAGTGTTAATGTGTCAGGCGATGAATCGATCTTTACTCAACGTTATTGCTGGAGGTTTTGGATCTACTGGTAAGTCCATCGCAGCTAGTGATTTGGGACAGGTAAAAGAAATCACGATTAATGATACCGCTATTTTATTGTACTATTCCGATTCAGTTGTTTTTATTCCTGGTTATGGCCTCGCTGTTGCTCAAGCTCAAAAAGCAGTTAAAGAGTTAGACGATTTGTTGGAAGCGAATGGTGTTGAAGTGAGGTACGCTATTCATCCGGTAGCCGGTAGAATGCCTGGCCATATGAATGTATTATTAGCCGAAGCAGATGTGCCATATCCTAAATTATTAGATCTAGAGGACGCAAATGCCGCCTTACCCAATACAGATGTGGTGGTCATTGTAGGTGCTAATGATGTCGTGAATCCAGCTGCCGAAACAGACCCAGGAAGTCCGATTTATGGTATGCCCGTTTTGCAAGCTTGGAACGCCAAACACAGTATCGTGCTGAAACGAAGCATGAGCGTGGGATACGCAGGAATCCAAAACCCATTATTTTTTGGTGACAAAAACAAAATGCTATTTGGTGATGCAAAAGACACCATGCAAAAATTAATCTCTGAAGTCAAATCTCTTTAATATTTGAAATATAAAAATATTTATGTAGCCGCTACAGGACAACATGTGGGGAAAACAACCACCACGCTAGGTTTGGTATCCGCTTTTATGCGCATGGGACTTGAGGTAGGTTATTGTAAACCAGTTGGCCAGAAATTCTTAGATATAAAAAATCTGCGCGTTGATAAGGATACCTTACTATTTGCAGATCTTATTCACTTCGATTTGGATCCCAAGTTACATAGTCCGGTCATTCTGGGTCAAGGAGCCACTTCTATCTTTCTCGATAACCCTAAAAAATTTAAACTCAATGAGCGAATTCTTCATGCTGCCCATGAACTAGAAAGAAATAATCAATTAGTCATTTTTGAGGGAACAGGTCATCCCGGAGTTGGAACGGTTGCCGATGTGTCCAATGCGGATGTAGCCAAATTAGTTAACGCTGCAGTGATAATGATTGTAGAAGGAGGAATAGGTAGTACTATTGACAAACTGAATATGTGCCTATCGCTATTCCGAGAACGTGATGTGCAACTTTTAGGTGTCATCATTAACAAAGTATGGCCCGATAAAATAGATAAGATAAAACATTATGTTGGGAAGAAACTTAAGCAGATGAACCTTCCATTGTTAGGTACGATACCTTACGATCGCAGTTTAGCATATCCTTTAATGCTTTCTATTAATGAAGCCATCAATGGAGAAGTCGTATATAATTCGGACAAGCTGGATAACCAAGTAGAAGATATACTTGCGGGTTCCTTAATTGATCTTAAAGAATTGAAAAGTTCTAATAATCTTTTATTGGTAGTCAGTTCTCAAACGTTGGACAAAGCAATCAAAAAAATCGAATTTTTCTCGAAAATGCTATCCCTAGAGGTAACACCTCTATCAGGGATCGTAATTACTGGTGATAGTGATATTGCAGGAAGTTGTAAGAAATACGTTGCAAAACATAATATTCCATTGATCCGAACCAGACTAGATACTTATGGAAGTGTGCTTAAAATTAGCCGTATTGAAGTTAAGATTAATCTTCAAACTCCTTATAAGATTAAACGAGCGATAGAACTTATTGAGGAGAATGTAGACCTTAATCAAATTTTAAGAAGCGTGGAGCAATAATAAATAGCCCGTAAAGTTTAAATAATAACACCTTGAAATGATGATGAATATTACTTAAATTACCGATTGGAAAAATAGGTGGAAACTGCAGCCCCTCAAAACTAGTGAGATTTTGAACTTTGGGGCTGCTTTTTTATTTAACGTCAGTCCCTTCAATTTCGCTTCTTCTTATTGCAATTTTTATTTTATTTTTCGGTGAATCTTTGATCAATTGGTCGAGGACAATATACCTATCTACTTACAGGAATAACCGTTTAATTTTCATCTCTTGGCTTAAATGTCGATGGCTAATTCCAAAAAATACCTTCCATATTTAAAATTCCAATTGGAAGTTCATTTGGTATATCCAGATCAGCAAAACAACAAACAGGAGAATAAAAAATATTGTCAAGGCAAAGCATCGACCTTTCTTTCCATAGTTAGTATTTTCTTGCTCCATTTATTCTCTGTATTAATTTTGATGCAAAGAAAAAGTAAAAAAGGTTAAAGACAAATTTTTTTGGCCTAATCCTTGCTATAAACATATTATTATTATTAAAATCTGTACTAAAAGTAGTTACATATTAAAAATAATTGACATATATTTGTATTTAGCACTCTGTTGACTATGTTAACAGAACTTTAATAGTAATAGATTGGTTAAATAATATAATACGCAGGAAATGATCAAGCAGAACTTAAGCCAAAAAATGCTCCAAAAGCTGTCACCGCAACAAATTCAGGTGATGAAGTTGTTGCAGATACCCACAGCTACTTTGGAACAACGCATTAAAGAAGAATTAGAAGCCAATCCAGCACTCGACGAAGGAGAAGGAAATGATGAGTTATTTGATTTAGATGAGAATTCACTAGCACAAACAAAAACAGAAGAGGAGGCTGAAAAAACAGAAGATCCAGATGAGTTTGAATTGGATGATTATCTTACTGAGTACTTAGAAGATGATCCTGGGACTTATGATTTAAAATATGATCATGGCGAAGATGAGCTTAATGATAAGAATGTGCCTTTTGCGCATGAGAAAACTTTTCATGATTTTCTCGAATCTCAACTTGGTCTTCTCAATTTAAGAGATCCCCGAAAAACAATTATTGCAAAACAAATTATTGGAAGTATTGACGATGATGGATATTTGCGGCGCGAACCAATAGCCATTATTGACGATTTACTATTTAGTGAAAATATGGAAGTTGAGGAACATGAGGTAGAAGCTTTACTAAAAAAAATTCAACAATTTGATCCTCCGGGTGTAGGGACCCGAGACTTACAAGAATGTTTATTGAATCAAATTATTCAATACGAAAAAAAGAAAAGTAATTTTATTGATCCTTTTATCATCGCTCAATCCAAAATTGTTATAGGAAAGTACTTCAACGAGTTTTCTAAAAAGCACTATGACAAGCTGAAAAAGTATCTGGGCCTTTGTTATGATGATTTAAAAAGGGTTATGGAATTTATATTAAAATTAAATCCAAAGCCCGCTAGTGGTTATATCGCGAATGAGCTGAACAAATCGAATAGTATCGGTAGCAATTACATTGTTCCCGATTTCATAATTTCAAATCGTGATGGAGAATTGGAACTAAGTCTCAATTCCAAAAATGCACCCGAACTCAGAATTAATGAACAATATAAGGGAATTTTACAAGGGTATAAGGAACGAACCGGTAAGACTAGAATTTCTTCAAAAGATAAAGAAGCTATCCAATTCATAAAACAAAAAATCGATTCGGCAAAATGGTTTATTGACGCCATCAAACAACGTCAACATACAATGTATCAAACCATGTATACCATTATGCAATACCAGTATCAATATTTCCTATCTGGCGACGATCATAAACTCAAGCCCATGATTTTAAAAGATATTGCCGATATAACCAATCTCGATATATCTACTATTTCCAGGGTAGCCAATAGCAAGTTTGTACAAACTGAGTTTGGAACAAAACGTCTCAAAAGTTTTTTCTCTGAATCTATAACGACTACTGATGGATCTGAAGTTTCCACGCTTGAGGTAAAAAATATGCTGGGTCAAATCATTACTTCTGAAGATCCTAGAAAACCTTATTCAGACGAAAAATTACGTAACCTACTGCAAGCAAAGGGATACAATATTGCCAGGAGAACCGTAGCAAAATATCGAGAACAATTACACATACCAGTGGCTCGTTTACGAAAAAAATTATAACTATCTATCACTCAATAAAAAAGCAGGTTGGAAAATGTTTCGACCTGCTTTTTTGTTTATACTTTATTTTTATCAATTCTTATTTTTCAGCTTCCTTAAATTTAGTCGTGGCTTCATCCAGCTTTATCTTATTACTTCCATAATCCTCAATTACACCAAAAGGAATCGATAATGATACAGATGTTGGCATATCGCATCCTTTACACTCCGTAAGATCTACTTTGAATACAACTACTTGTTCCCTATCCATCGTTTTGATGACACGACCATACTCAAGAATATTTTCTTTCAGTTCATGCAAAAACTCAGGGTACATCTCTTCTACTTTTTCATTTCTTTCTTCATAGGAGAGATTCTTTAAAGCCAGGGTAGGTATACTGTAATTATTACCGGTAACATTAGAAGAATAAACTTTCATATAAAATGTCACCCCAATTTCTGCTATTTTCTCATAATACAACGGTGGGGAGTAAGCTAAAAAGTAAGTTTTGGAAAGATCCTTTTCATAAAGTCTTTTAAAAATTGAAGTCACCAATTCAAGATCTTCTGACATATAATCATCTGCATCAATTTTTTTAATTTCAATTCGGTCCACGAATTCATCTTGGTCAATGCTTCCATTCCTAAGTGCATCGATATCAGATTTGCTCGCTGTGACCGAAGTTGATAAGATAGGGTTTACCTCTTCAACGGATTGATTTTCACTATATATAAAATATTCAAATTTGTTAGATCGCTCGGGCCCGATATCGATCCTGACTTTTTGATCAGATTTTAAACCCCTAACTAGGTGTCCATAATCAGTTAAGAATTCACAAGCTGCTTCAATAACGGATGTTTCTATATCCAATTCTTCATGCACTTCAATCCGATTATTTTTCCGACCTGTTATTTCGCCGTATGCCATAGATAGCTCATGACCTCCTTTGGATAAGGTTGTTCCGAACAAAAGGTTCTTTGCCTTTACTTTGAAAAGGACACCGAATTCATCTTGGTAATCGCCAGATACCTCAAACGAAGAAGGAAAATAATACCCGCTTTCTTTGAGTGAATTCTTGATTACAGAGGACAAAATATTCTCTGAAACCTGTAGATCTTTTTCAATATTTTGGCTTTTAATGGTTGTACTTACCATCAACGCACAGCTAGCTAGCGTTAGAATAAATGCTTTCATAATTCTATTGATTTAAATTATTATCTTGATAGGAAGCTAATATTTGCTGTCTTTCAAGTTCTGATAAATTTATGATCTGTCTCAAATCATTAAATCCTGCCTGGATCATTTGTAAATCTTTATCATGAGTAATGGACATATATTCAAATAAATTGGCAATCATTTTTTCTACATCGTCTTTATCTTCCGTCCTGGTTTTGGCTAAAAAGTCATTCATTTGCTCATAGGTTATAAAATTAGCATGTGGACTTTTATTGATATTACGGACCTGGTGCGAAACATCCTGCAATGTATTTTGTTGATTTGAAACTTTCTGGTTTATTGAAGATTCCATCGCTACCAGTTGAGTGCGCCATTGTTGATCCCGTTCATTCAACAATGATGTAAGCATTTGTTTCAAATCATGTTGGCTGTTCATGGACGTACTAATTTGATCTGTTCTTACCTCTCCAAAATAAATACTCACACCACCATCATATTTATTGATTTGCATATTGACTACACTTGCTAAAATCATTAATAAGGCGATAGCGGCTGCAATAGATGCTAATGGTTTCATCCACCGTATCAGTGGTCTTTTTGTTTGTAGAGCTTCTGCTGGAATAATTACTCTTTGAGGAGGTTTTTCATCCTGAATGAGGCCCATCTGGTTTTTGAGAAAAGCCATTTGCTTAAGTTCTTCTTGCCACTTGGGACTATCAGCCAAAACCTTTTCAAATAACTTTTTCTCCGGAGCGTCCATCTCATTGGTGAGATAGCTTATTAATGTTTCTTCAGTGATTATATAATTCATAATAAATCTCTTTCGATTTTGGATTATTCAATAAAACTTTGCGCATAGACTTTAATCCATAATACATGCGCGACTTAGCCGTGTTGATGGAAATGTCTAGTGTGTCGGCTATTTCATGAAACTTAAATCCTTCATATTCCTTCAAAATAATGATTGCTTTTTGTTCAACTGGAATTTGTTGTAATGCGGTTAATATGATTTCCGCTAATTCTAGTTGCTCATATTTTTGACCTGGATTACGAGCTAAATCTTTCCGCTGATTCAGATCATCATCGATCGGCTCTACTCTTGAAACTGTTCTTAGATCACTTTTGCAAAAATTCACCACGATGGTATACAACCATGACTTAAATTTTGTAGCATCTTTTAATTGGTTTATGCTTCGATACATTTTGATAAATGTCTTCTGCATCGTATCCATGGCTTTATCATGGTCGCGTAGCATTTTATAGGCCATATTGTAAACTCGGGTCTCCCAGAGTTGGATCAATTGATTCATTGCAGCTGCTTCTCCTTTTTTGATCCTGGTCAACAGATCTATGGTTTGTATATTTCTTTGATCCAAGTCAGTCAAGTTAAGTTTCTATATAATGGACGCGTGTAATTCCAAAATAGTTTTAATTAGTCTGAAAATTTTGGTACCTAATAGAAATAAATGGGAGTAAATAATCACTTGAAAATAGGTCTCAAAACCTTGTTTATCAATTTAGTTGATCCATCCCCTCGACCAGAATTTTGCAAGCAGTCCGAATTTGGTCTTCCGTTATGATTAGGGGTGGGGCAATACGCACGCTTCCTGCATCATAGAGAAACCAATCGAACAGTAACTGGTGGGCCATACCATACTCCATTAGTTGCTTTACTTTCTTTTCATCTTGTAAATCCAGTGCCATTAAGAAGCCTATTGATCTTATTTCTTTAACCTGAGGGTGATTCAATAAATCTATAAACAGCTGTGCTTTTCTTTTTATACTGCTTATCAAATCCGTAGAAGTCAGCATGTTTAACGCTGCCAAGCCTGCTGCACAACATACCGGGTGCCCTCCAAAGGTAGTAATGTGCCCTAAAATAGGATGATCACTGATAACATGCATGATCTTTTTTGAAGTGATTATTGCTCCTAAAGGCATTCCTCCTCCAAAGGCTTTGGATAATAATATTACATCCGGAGCAACATCAAAATGCTGGAAAGCCCATAGCTTACCAGTTCTGCCCATGCCAGCCTGAATCTCATCTAATACTAGGATGGCTCCAGTTTCAGTGCATCGAGCGCGTAGTGCCTGCATAAATGATCTAGTGGGTATACGTATACCAGCCTCGCCTTGTATTGTTTCAAGAAATACAGCTGCAGTACTTTCAGTAATCACACTCAATGAGGCCTCATTATTGAGTTCAAAAAAACGAACATTAGGAAGTAATGGACGATATGCAGCAGAAAAATATTCATTGTCCATCAAGCTCAATGGGCCATGGCTGCTTCCATGATAGGCATTTTTACAAGCAACTAGATCTCTACGACCTGTATATTTTTTGGCAATTTTTATAGCGGCTTCCACACACTCAGATCCAGAACTGACATAATATACATTATCCAAGGGATCCGGTAACAATTTGGAAAGTTTTCGGGCAAGTTTAACCTGAGGAGCCTGAATATGCTCACCATACACCATGGTATGGAGGTATTGATCAGCTTGGTTTTTAATTGCCTCAATTATCAAAGGGTGGCTATGACCAAAAGAACTAACACTAATTCCAGATATCAAATCAATGAATGGCCTATCATCAACATCGTATAAATAAATTCCTTCACCTCGTGAAACTTCAAATATATGCGGTTCGGGATTTGTCTGTGCTATATGATTCAAGAAATGGGATCGAAGCATAATCAATATTTAAGGGCAAAAGTAACCTTTCTTAGAAACACCTTTTGATTAGCAAACCAAAAAATTACTTTTCTCACCATGAGCAAGCCTATCATTCTGTAGCAAAAGAATATCAACGGGTTCAAGAAGGCATCGCATAAAATTTGGCATCAACCTGTCCACTTTAGACACTTGGACACTTCCTTAAAGAATACCTAATGATTCATAGGAAGTTTTTAGGATTTTTTGCGCATCAACACCAAGCCAATTATTAAGCAGTTCAGCATAAATAGAACGGAAATCAACGGAATATTTTAAATCTCCATTATCCAGATTATCCAGATCAGCTGGTGGATTATAGATTCCTGGCTTATTTAACTTTCCGCTTATCAAAGATACATTGTTTGCCGCTCCGTGATCAGTACCCCGGCTACCATTTTCTTTTACACGGCGTCCAAATTCTGAAAAGGTCATTATTAATGAATCATCAAATAAATGATGATGTTTGAGATCATCAACAAACGCACGCACGGCTTCATCATACTGCGTAAGTAACCGAGTCTGAGTTCCTTGTTGCCGTGCGTGCGTATCAAATCCCGATAAACTTACATAATAGATTTTGGTATCCGAATCCGTGGTTATTAACTGTGCGACTTGTTTTAGATCTCGACCGAACTTAGTATTTGGATAGCTGATGGGTGATTTGTAAGCATTAGATTTTTCAACCAAATATCCTACCGATGATACCGTTTCAACCATTGTTTTATACAGGTAATTGGTCAGCTCATGGGTAGAAGGAGCCACTTCTTCCGAAAGTCTTCTGATTAATCTACTACGGGTAGTCTTTTCTAATGTAGCCGCATTCGAAATAATAAAACCTTTTCTAGTATTCCCTTTCATTGCCAGATTCAAATCTTCACCGATTTCCAAGACATAATGTGGTTTGTCACAACCGTCGCAACGGCTATCTAAATACCGCCCTATCCATCCTGATTGCCAAGTTTGTTCACTTCCACTTCCGGTATGCCAAATATCCATGGATCTGAAATGAGATCGATCTGGATTGGGGTAACCGACACTATTAATTAAACAAAGTTGGCCTTGATCAAATATGGATTTCATCCCTTTAAGAGCTGGATTAAGCCCTTGATAATCATTTAATTTAAGGACCAAATTTTTATCTATGGCCAGAGTAGGTCTTGCCTCATAATATAGGTCATTGGAATAGGGAATCACCGTATTAAGGCCATCATTACCGCCAGATAGTTGGATGATTATAAGGTTTGACCCGCTTCTACTTGAAGATACAGGAACACCCAAAGCTTTGATAAAGTGAGGAGCCCATACACTAGTTGAAGCCCATGATGATAATTCAATAAATTTTCTTCGATCCATCATAATTAGCACATTTGATACTCAGGAGTAGACATCAATCCGATGGCTAGATCATCAGTGTATTGATCACTCCGATAAACAGTAGATATTATATCCATCAGCAATTGATTCTGATTCCATTCCTTTGAATTCAATATAAAATCTGCAATCGCCTCTAAAGAATTTTGAGGCGCTTCGAGGATATATTTATTCAGATTGGAAAGTTGATGCTCTACATTTAAATTCAATTTTGGTGAAGCAGGTTTATTTAAAATCAGAGTTGGAATATTTAACCGCATAGCTAGAGTAGCATTGTCGATCCACTTTTTACCCCCAGGCCATCCAGCTACATTAGGCGGGTTGAATAAGGCTTGACCAAGGGCTTTGCACAAATATTGTAG
>JAHEJC010000576.1 GCA_024639065.1 Lewinellaceae bacterium
TCGCTCAATTTATGATAACTTACTTGGTCTGACCTTAAATGAACCGGACGAATTTGAACGATTTCAGAATGATCATGTAGTTTATCATGATGACATTGGTGACTACTCAACCAATGAACCAACCATGGATGGCACCGCCGATGCGATTTTGATGATGGCCTTGTTAAGTAATCAATGAGCCCAAGAGACAGTCCTCAGTCCTCAGTATCCAGTAACCAGTCCTCAGTAACCAGTATCCAGTAACCAGTAACCAGTACGCAGCCCAGTGTATCCAGTACTCAGTAATCAGTACTCACTAAAGGTTCGGGCATCAACGAGAAACCATATCCTAACGCCCGAAGATCCTCAATGAGTTTGTCCAGTTGAAAATAGAACTTGTCTGTTCGTGAAGGATGAGTTCCAATATGAATCAGTAAAATAAATCCATTCAATCCGTTAACTTCCTTTCTTTCAAAATCAAAAATACTTTGGTAAATGGTTTTACTATCTACGTATCGACTCCCCATATCTGGAGTGGTATAATCTGCATTTGACCGGGTACCAGGTGAGAAATTCACAATCATTGATCCTATTTCATTAGCCCATTTGCTAATTTCTATATTGTACCATTCATAAGGAGGCATAAACCATATTGCATTTTGTTTGGAGAGGCCGAATCCTTCCATCGCCAGGTAATTGTTAAGGAGATCTTGCCTAAACATGTCCTTGGATACTAAGGTAGAATCGCGATTTTCCCAGGATGCATATAACAGGTGTTTATCTGAATGAGGTCCTAAATAATGACCATCCCTAACCAGTTTTTTGATCAACTTTTTATTATCCGGTAAGCGATAAAAATCACCAGTAAAAAAGAAGTGAGCCTTTACTTTTTTTCTTTTTAAAGTTCGCTGGACTACCCTGCTCCCATCGTTAAAATCACCTCCCGTAAAACTGAGGTAGATCGTTTTTTGAGTTGTGTCCATCCTGATAATACCTCCATGACTAAGGGTAATGTGTTTTATTTGTTGGTTGATTTCTTGGCCATTTGCATTACCATAACCAGCAATCCACATAAGTATAATAATCCATTTAAAAAAATTTTCTGCCAAAATATAAGCTTTTCAGTCATTACAAATATAAGCTACAGAAGTCGGGCCCAACTAACGGATTGAATGAATTTCGAAATGTTATGATGTTACCCTTTATCTTTTAATCATGGCTTGCCAATCCCTTCAGGCTCAGCAATCCATACAATTTCTTTTACCTTTTGCCTTTGCCCCTTTATCTGTTTAATGGTTTAGGTGCAAAAGATGATTATCCAACAACTCTTAGGCCTCATCCTTGGGTTTTATAATCAACCGCAAGGACTGATCATAGGTAAGGTAATTCCATATCCAATTCAGCATTACGAACAATTTATTCTTAACACCTATCAAGGCAAACAGATGTACAATTAGCCAAAGCACCCAGGCGAAAAATCCGGTCATAGAAGTTCCATTGGGTAAATCGCAAACTGCCTTGTTTCGACCTATAGTGGCTAAAGAACCTTTGTCTTTATATCGAAAAGGTGGTAATGTCTTTTGATTTTTCTGATTGGTTAAATATTTTGCCAGATGATTGGCCATTTGCATGGCGGGTTGAGCTACCTGAGGATGTCCTTCAGGATATTTGGGATCCGTTTCGGTATAAGCGATATCTCCTATGGCATATATGTTTTGGGTATGGGCGACTTGATGGTAGGCATCGGTTATCAAACGGTTACCCCATGAAATACTAGCTTCTGGCAATCCTTCCAAATTGTTTCCGCGGATACCCGCAGCCCAAATCACTTTACGAGCCTTAATCTTTTCTCCATCCTTGGTATAAACGTACTCACCATCATAATCGGTCACCCGGGTATTTAGCTTTACGATCACGCCTAAATCTTTTAAAAATTTTTCTGCTTTTTTCGATGAGTTAGCAGACATCCCTTTTAACAGAGATCCCCCTCCCTGCAACAAATAGATATCTACTTCTTTGTAATCCAGTTCCCTATATTCTTTAGGTAATATATACATTTTTAATTCCGCTAAAGCACCTGCCAATTCTACTCCCGTAGGACCTCCTCCAACAATTACAATATCGATATAGCCTTGTCGATCATCATAATCCGTTCGCTCAAGCGCCAATTCATAATCCTGCAAGAGAATATTCCGTAAATAGATAGCATCTGAAATAGATTTAAGGGATAGCGTCTTTTCTTCCAAAGCTTTATTACCAAAATAATTCGTCCGTGCACCTGTAGCGATGACTAGATGATCATAGCTTGCCCACCCTGCATCTGTAAAGACTTTCTTCTCTTCTATATCTACTCGCTGAACTTCAGCTACTCTAAAAAAGACATTATTTTTATCATGTATCACTTTTCGAATGGGGAAACAAATGGAACTTGGTTCCAATCCAGACATACCTACTTGGTAGAATAAGGGTTGAAATTGATGGAAGTTATTTTTATCTAATAAGAGTATTTGGAATTGTCCTTTTTTAGACAATTTCTCAACCAGGGTAAGTCCACCAAAACCAGCTCCAATGATTACCACACGTTGTTTTGTCCCGGCACTGGGAATATTAATGTGATTCATGGTGTAAAGATAAACGGATCTCTGTTCAAAAATAGCCAATTATTCAAAAGGTAAGCTCAAATCTATTATGCTAAAACTTATGTTTTTACGTTAGGTTATAAAGGATGTTTTCAAGCAATAAATGAAACAAAAGATTGTATTATCGATCTTATTATGGATTGGGTTGTGTCCACTAAAGGGGTATACACAATGTCCCTGCCCTCCCCTACCAGCTCCCCTAGGTGATGTAATAACCGTAGGTACAGTCAATGAATTAATTGGTGCCATAAATCAAGCCAGCTACCAAAATGGGCATATGACTATTCTAATTAATCCAGGAGAATATATCCTGACTGGTAATCTGTTATTTATTGATTCAAGTATGGCATGTCTTACCGTCCGGGGTGCCACGGGTAATCGTGATGATGTCGTCATCAAAGGTCAAGGATGGGATAACTCAGCAGTCACACATATATTTAATGTGCAAGCGGATTCATTCACGGTTGCGGATATGACCA
>JAHEJC010000192.1 GCA_024639065.1 Lewinellaceae bacterium
TATTTATTAGCGGTTGATCATCAAACTATATGGCTAGAGTTGGCCATTGGATTTTTGGTCTATGGATTAGTCATTTATTTATTAGCCCTTCAATTTAGACGAGTAGTGTGGAATGGAGTTAGCTGAAATAACTTACCTAACAGGTCTATTTTACTTTTAATAATTTCAAGGTCACGTTTTGTTTTCATCGTCCTGCTGAACTGGATTTAGAAACCATTAATACGTTTAGGCTAAAAGTATCTCAATTATGGATTCTTAATTAAATTTTCTTATTGGCCGATTGATCTAAACCGGGAATATTTTTAGTGCAATAAATCGGTTGTTTATAAGGTGAGTCTACTATCCAAAAGTTCACAATGCACGGATTCCTGGTCAAAATGAGCTAATAGCTTCCTTGCCGTATCCGGCACATAGGCTTTGGTGTAATCATCCCCCACAAATTGCTTTACAGATTGAATATCGTCAAACCACATAATAGTGGTGAACTCAATTTCATTGTCAAGCTTTCTTTTAAAAAGTTGCAACCCATGGTATCCTGAGAGTTTTTTATTTTCAATACCCACAAATATTTCTTCTCTTAATAATTTCTCATAT
Source organism: Lewinellaceae bacterium (assembly GCA_024639065.1). Lineage (GTDB taxonomy): Bacteria > Bacteroidota > Bacteroidia > Chitinophagales > Saprospiraceae > JAHEJC01. Next base: position 595 of record JAHEJC010000192.1, read on the forward strand.
GTATTGGCTTGCTCGGGGGTAGTGTAACCGTGCCATATTCTTGCGATCATAATTTTGTTTTATATAGTTGTGATTAATAATATTATTATTCATTAGTTTATAGACAAGAATCCTAGGAGGCATAGGTGTAAAAAAGAAAGTTGTCCTGTGCCTGCCATTCGTGTTATCCTTAATTTTGAATCCTTATTATTTGTGATTGTTGATTTCGAAAAACAAGCATATCTACAACTCTATTTTTGTCGATCATTTCATGATTTTTTTCCAGGTCGCCAACTTTCTGCGTAGGACGTCCACCTAATGAAAGTATTACATCCCCTTTATTTAAGTATCCATTAAACTTACTCCAGGACGAAACGTCCAAAACTAAAACACCCGCCTCCTTACTCATTCCGGTGGAGGAACGCTCTTCAGGAGTGTTAAGGTTTTTAATGGTTAGCCCCATCCAATCAACAATTTGATGGCTTTCTTCCGTATTGATAGGTGCTAGATATTTTGGTAACGGCACTTTCAACGCTAGATCTTTTAATCCCGTAGATAGGACACCAAAACTGTCCATTGAAAAATTTACGAAGCCAAGTTCTGCAGCAGATGAGGATTCTTCTACCTGAAAATTTCCTGAAGCAGGATCCTTAAAACCAGGATTTCCATACATTGAATGCTGGTCTGTTCCTGCTTGGTGCGCTTTGTCGAGCGAATTGCTATCCGGTAAGAGGTTAAAGTCTATTAGCTTTCCCCAACCTTTCAATCTAATGGGAGCATATGGCCGAGTTACAATATTTCTGATAAATACATCACCACTGTTTTCAAACCATACATGTGGATGGAACGTATTATTTATCATGATGTTATTCTCTACTTTTCGGAAAAATCCTTCCCTAAGTTTAATGCCGCCATTTAAGCACAGATTGTTATAAATATGATAGTTCGTAGAGCCATCATCCAGGTCAATATCCCAACCGTGGTCACATCGAAACCGGTTGTTTCTGATGACGGTAGTTACGATAGGGTCTAATCTAATGAGTTCCGGGTGTTTCATCGTCAATGTGCAGAGTGTATCATAATTGGGATGCCAAAAGCGATCTCTGCCCCATGAATTGAATGAACCATGATCGCCTGTTTCTAACACCGTATTGAATACATCGTTGTATTCAATCAAATGCCCTCCCCAGGTTCCTTCACTGATATTAATACCAGCCCTTGGAAGGTTGTAAATTGTATTATGGCTGACCGTGATAAACTGAGACATTGAAATTTGGACGCCTGCCGTCTGTTTTTCTATTCTGCCAATATCGTGAATAAGATTATCCCTTACCAAGTTTCGGGCAGGGTAGTTATTGTTTTTTGGGCCAGGTATTTTGTCCAAGTCCTCCAGAGGAATAAATTCGTGATATTCAAAACTTGGAGAACGCACGGCTTTGGGATCACCTACAAAACATATACCACTAGCTCCTATATTGAAAATGTGGTTTCCGGACACTTCATTATGTTGATTGTAATTACTAAAAAAAATAGCATTACTTCCTAATGAATGGATATTACAGTTTTTGATAATGCATTGCTCTGCACCCTCAAATAAAATGGCTCCTCCTCGATAGATGGTCCAGTCGCTTCTCAGCAGCGGTTCCTTATTCTCCATAAAGGTACGGGTAGTATGGATCAATTCAACTCCTTTGATGGTTATGTTTTGAACCGGACCTTTTTCGCTTCCTCTAAATTCAATTAGGTGCTTTAATTGCGGCACTTCAATTTTTGCCAACTGAAGATCTAGATCAGCTGGAGGGTAGTAATATAGAAATCGCTCCTCCCGGTGGTAATACCATTCACCGATGGTATCTAGTTCCTCGAAAATATTCTCTACAAACCGATGATCCGGATGCATTCCCATTTTGCGATTATTCTGAAATCCACCGTTTAATATTAATGCTCCATGCTCATCTTTACCTTGGATTGAGTATTGATAGCCTCCCCATTCATGCTTATGTAGTGCATGTACAAAACCTCCTTGTGGATTCCTCCATTTTGCCACTCGTTCCTCAGAGATGGCATTTTTTGAAGTGCCTCCATAGTATTGACTGTCCATATTATAATTTGGATATCGAGCCATCCGCTGAAGTTTCCCATTGATAAATAGTTGGTCGAATTCAATAGTCTTATTTATTTTGGCTCGCTTGATTCCATCTTCATGGTCTTCCCATTGTAGTTTCAGTCGGGTGGCGCCACTAATAATGACTTTTTCATTTGGAAAAGCCCGGTAGGTTGTGGTTTCATTCTGTCCGCGACTGTCTTCTGAAGTAAAAATCACGGTGCGATCCAGATAATAAATGCCAGCTCGTAGGTAGATAGTTATATTTCCTGTTTTTTTTCTTGCTTCCTGTTGAGCTTTTTCAAAGGATGCAAATGGCTTATCTATGCTACCTGGATTGGCGTCATTCCCAAGAGTGGATATGTATAAAGAAGATTGTCCGCAAGATGTAAATATAAAAATTAAGATGAAGTGTATGGTGTGATGAATTTTCAACATTTTCTTAAACATAGGTTGTAAACCTTTTTTGCGGCTTATATCTATGTTTGCCTTTCTTCAATCAAACCGATCAATAAATCCACACATTCTTTTACAAAGACAGGATCTTCTGCATTAAGATCTCTTTCTATGATGGTGATATTTTTTGGGAGTCCTTCTTTAAGTCGATTGAAAAATGCCTCATCGGAAGCTCTATCTTCAAGTATCCCCCCTTTATAGGAATAACGACCAACACCTCCTTTGGGTATCATGAAATAAGCTTTATCGGTTGTATATTGAAGTCGCTTGATTATATCATCTGCTACACGCACAATTTCATCACTATTTAATCTCGGGACAAAGACCACCGGGCTGTGGAATACTTTCTGGTGATTTTTATATTCATCCGGAATTTCGTTAGGATGAACCAAAATACCCAGATGTTCTGCGCCACCAGGACAGAGAACTTGTGGCAAGCCCAATTTCCCGGCTACGGTCAGTCTATCCGGGCCTCCTGCTCTGAGCACACCCCAAACATCATCTGCAATTTCGCCCATTGCATAATCAAACACGGCTCCAATAATTCCCTCTTTCATCATCTGTTCCATGGCTTGCCCCCCAGACCCGACTGCATGAAATACAATCACTTCATAGCCTGCTTCTTCAATGTATTTGATCGCTTCCATAGCGCCATTAGTAAGGACCCCCAGATTGGACATACCAATGAGCGGCTTATCTCGCTGCTCAACTATGAATTTTGTCTCTATTTCAGCCATTCCGCAAGCAGCACCCGCAGCATTGGCTAATATCTTTCGAGTAAAAGGATTGAGCTTCAAGATGTCACTTACTGAAAACATCATAGTAATGTCTTTGATGCCCACAAATTCAGAAGTATCTCCAGAGGCAATGGTGGAGACCATGATCTTTGGAAATCCATAGGGAAGTGCTTGCATGATATTGCAGCAAGTAGAAGTGCCTTGAGTCCCTCCTAATCCTAAGACGGCATGAACTTCATTGCTAGTGATTTTATCGGTCAAGATTTTTATACTACCATTAACCACAAAAGGGTTTGCTTTTTCACGGGTAGCATCTTTTAATAAGTCGGAAAGCGAACCACCGCCTGCGGCGATTACTTCTTCTCGACTAAAATCAGCAGTTACTCCTGCCTTTCCGACTACTCCAATATCCAGCAGCAATGGATGATGTCCTAAAGCCCTAATTTGATCTTGCAGAAAGGCTGCTTCCTGATCTTTAGTATCCAAAGTAACGAGTAGAGCAATAGTCTTCTTCATATTATAATTATTGGTTTTATTTTTAGTTATTGCTGATCTGGAAAACGTAAAGCTGCAAATTCTTGAGCAGTATTTAAAACAGCCCTTTCAATAGGAATCCGTTCCGTGGATGAACCGGTCCAAAATCCATCGCAACTAGTATTTTCCAACATAAACTGCGCATCTTTAGGATTTTCCATGGCAGCTCCATGCGCAATAAGCAACACATCAGGTTTAATACGTCGAAGTTCTTGATTAGCTTGCTCTGTTCTGGCTGCAGTCTCTGCAATAGTCTCACCAGAATCATATCCCGATAATCCTCCTTTGGTGGTACCGGCATGAAAACAGAATATATCTGGTTGAGCTTCTTCGACTATGCGGTAACTGTCTTCCATGTTGAAAGCTAAACCAATGGATACCATATCCATTTCCTTGGCTAGTTTTAAGAGTTCAATTTCATTGTCAAGAGTAATACCGCTTTTGGTCAGGACTCTGTAGATTTCACTGTCTTTGTCTACATAGCTTATTGAAGGGCCAATATTAGAAGCTGAATAAACACCCATAGCCTTGCAATCATTTAATACCATCCGCATATCTTTCAAAGGATCATTCGCATTTAGGCAAGCACATACAAATGAGTCACCTTTTAAGGCTGGCATGATGTCCTCACGGGTATAATCCATGGTTTGTTTGTTAGAATCCAGGATTGGCCACAGCATGGACATGGTTCCCATCCCGTTCGCTCGTAGTCGAGCACCTGAAAATGTATTTATGCAGTCTACTCCTGCTTTCTCTAATAATTTGGCGACTAACCCGCTGCCAGCACTTGCGATAAAGATTGGAATCCGTGCCTCAACTTTTTTACGCAGTTTTTTCAATATTTCTTCTCGTGATGTGTGAGCTGTAATCATAATTAAATACTTGTTTTATTAAAGAATAGCTGGTCTTTCCTTGATTCACTTTTTTCGTCAAGAACTATATTACTCGATCATTTCCTCCGTCAATAGGAATTTGCGCCCCAGTAATTTTTGAGAATGTCTTGCCCAACATGGTAATAGCCAATTTCGCTACATCGCTGGATTTGACTTCTACCTTCAACACGTTATTCGTTTTATATTCTTCTACGCTGAGACCATAGTGTTTGGCTCGTGCTTCCAATACCTCATCTGTCCATATACCGGTATCGTATACAGCATTTGGGTGAATAATATTCACTCGAATTCCTTTCTCGCCCAATTCCATTGCTGCGATTCTTCCCAATTGAGTCAACCCGGCTTTAGCTACTGAATAAGCAGCAGCACCCGGTCCGGGAGCAGGTACATTTTTAGACCCAATTATTACTATCGCCGGATCAAATCCCAATTCAAGAAAGGGTAGGCATGCTTGTAATAATTTTTGGTGACTACTTACATTCACGGCTAAACTTTTCTCCCAAATTGCAGCATCCATATTTTCAATCGTAGCACTTTTAGGAAATATGCCGGCATTACTAACCACCATATCCAATCCACCAAAATGACTAATTAATTGATCTAGGGCTCGCTTGATTTGAATTTCATTAGTCAGGTCACATTTTAAGGGTAACACATTGGAATTTGTAAACCGCTCCATTATGATTGGGTCAATATCCAATGCAGCTACGACAGCTCCTTCATGTACCAGTTCTTCCACACAAGCTTTACCGATGCCATTGGCAGCACCAGAAACCAACGCGACTTTTCCCTGCAAAGGTTTTCCTCCCCCTGCTTTCTTAAGTTTGGCTTGCTCCAGGCTCCAATACTCCATTTCAAAAAGCTCTTTTTGGCCCAGTGGTTTCCATCCGCCTAATTGTTCAGCCTGATAGATGGCTTTCTGAGTGTGCTGAGCGATATCCTTAATGATATTTACATGCTTTAGTTGAGGCCCGAAAAACAGGGATCCTGATCCAGGTAAGATCGCCCATCTTGGTGCTTGATCCAACATCACATTATCTCCCTGGTTATGCTTTTTAAAATAAATGCTATAGTCACTGGCAAACTTTTGGATATCTTTTTTAGGGTCGGTACCAATGACTACTGGATGTCTTTTAGTACGGATAATATGATCTGGGGTAATGGGTCCACGAGTACAAATTTTCTTCAAATTTTTTAAATTACTAAATGCGGTGGATGATGATGAGTTATCACTTTTTGCTAGGACTGGCATTCTCCAAGTTTTAGAAATCTCATGGCGGATATGGGCTATTTTTAAAGAGTCCTGAGATCCTTTGCTGCCTTTCAATGGCATTGGACCGTTTTTATTTAAGTAGCGTTCAGCTTTAGATACTACCGAGATCATATTCTCATAGCTTACTTTGGGATCATTAGCAAAAGTAAAGACACCATGATTCATAAGGATCATTCCATCCAATCTATCCCAATTAATTCCTCGCGTCATTTTGTGGATTTTTTGGGCCAGCACAAATCCGGGCATCACATAAGGAACAATCAACATATTTTCTCCATATATCTCTTCTATTTTCTGTTTGCCCCTAGGGGAATTTGTGATGGTTACTACGGCATCAGCATGCGTATGGTCAACAAAGGTAAAAGGTATGATGGCATGGAGAATCGCTTCCACTGAAGGATTGGGTGCTAGCGGATTGGTCATTGCCATTCGCTGATACTTGACCATTTCTAAATCACTAAGCTTTTCGAGATCAGCCATTTGGTGTAGTGTACTCAACTTTACCGGTGCAAATCCCTCTGCTTCAATTGTACTTAAATCCCAACCACTGCCTTTGACATATAGTATGTCTTGCTGCTCACCAAATAAGTTTTTCTCTTTGATCTTTACCGAAGTATTACCACCACCATGCATGACTAAATCCTGGCTTATTCCAAGTAATCGGGAAGTGTAGACCCTTAGGTTCAATAGGTCTCCTCTTAATTTTTTTGCTTCGTTATCTTTCCAGTAGCTCTTCATAATCAGAAATAAATTTTGCAACGAGTTTTTCGATTGATTGTTGGTGCGCAGCATCATCCAGGTATCTGGAGATGACTTGGTGCATCAGGCTCGATTTAATAAAATGATGAATTTTTTGAGCCATTAAATACGGATGCAATGGATCGTTATCATTGCCAACCACCAAACAAGGAACGTTTATTTGTTTAAGATTTTCAATTTCTTCGAATGGCTGGTCTTTAATCATTGATTTTAAAACAAATGGAATTTCAGCCCTTTGGGTAGGCTCAAATACACCTAAAACTGATTGAGCTGCCTTGGGCAATTGGTCTTGAATTACTTTGAAACGAGGTCTTTGCATAAAATCCTTCAATCCATTTTTTAATTTGATATAGCTAGCAGCTTCCATCAAAATTTCTAAATTATTTGGGCGTTTTTGATCTAGCCAAGCTGGCCGTATCAAAACCAAGCCTTTAATTTTTTCTGGAAATCGCATTGCGATATTGAGTGCAATGCCAGCTCCCATGGATATACCACCCAAAATAGCTTTTTTTATTTTCAATTGCTGCATCAAGTTGATAATACAATCGGCATAAGATTCGAAAGAAGGTTGGGTTTTTGGAGGGAGCGATGAATTTCCATGTCCGGGCATATCCATAGATATAAGTTGAATATTATCAAGATTTTTAAGTAACGCCTGAGGTTGGTTCAAATTAGATCCCAATCCATGCTGAAAGATAAATGGTATACCCTGACCCTTACTAATATAATTAAGCCCCAATTTCCAATAATATTTATAAGCTAAGTTAAAATTGAATTAAGTTTTCAAACTTAAGAAAAAAAATTCTTTATAGTATTTAGGATACAAATCCTGAGTCATGATCTTTGTATCAAAATTTATAAGGAGAATTCTGTATATTTTAGGTCGATCATCTTTAAAAACTTATTATTGTAATTCAGGTCTATTCAGGCTATAAATAATAATTGTAAAAATAATTATATGAGAATTGGGATGAACATGTTGTTGTGGACTAACCATATGACAGAGGAACATTATCCAGTTATAGAAAATCTTAAAAAAATTGGCTATGATGGGGTTGAGTTACCATTGGGAGAAGGAGATATTGCTCACTACACAAATCTAGGCAAGGCCATATCTAATCTAGGGTTGCGCGTGTCATGTGTAACTTCGTTATTAGAAGATACTAATATCGCCAGTCCTGATCACTCAATAAGGCAAGCTGGTCTTGATCGATTGAAGTGGGCCATAGATATGGCGCAAGCAGCCAATGCAAATGTTATCTGCGGTCCAATTCATTCTGCTTTTGCCTATTTTACCCGACAACCTCCGAATGATGATGAAAAAAAATGGAGCATTGAAATGTTGCAAAAGGCGGGGGAATACGCTGAACAGGCCAATATTATATTAGCTCCTGAAGCCCTCAATCGCTTTGAATGTTATTTAGTCAATACCATGGCTGATCTTAGAGATTTATTAGAAAGAGTGGATCATCCCAACGTGGGAGCTATTTATGATACGCATCATGCTAATATAGAAGAGAAGAACCATGGCAGTGCAATTGAGTGTATTGCTCCATTTCTTAAGCATGTGCACATTAGTGAAAATGATCGGGGTACCCCGGGCAAGGGACTTGTGAATTGGAATGAAGTTTTTTCTACACTAATAAAGATAAACTACGATGGGTGGGTGACCATTGAAGCTTTTAGTACAAGCATACCTGAATTTGCAAATGCTATCAATGTATGGAGAAATTTCTCTCCTGCTGAAGAGATTGCCCAACAAGGATTTGAGTTTGTAAAAAGAAAATGGAACGAAGCATGAAAAGACCTAAATTTTCTATTGGCAGTTGGGCTTTTTCGTTTGGCCCGTTTGAAAAAGATCCCTGGTCATTTAAGAAATTTATGCGATATGCCGCTGAAGTCGGTTATGATGGTATTGAAATTAACGGATTTCATCCTCATCCACATCCAGATGTTTATAATACGGATGAAAAGTGCTTGGAATTAAAAAAAGAAATAACCGGGCATGGGCTAGGAATTTCCGGTTATGCTCCCGACTTTCGGGATGTTCCTGCTGCCGAAGTCCCGATGGTTGATCATTTGCTAGCTATTGAAAAGTCGCTTGCTTTTTGTAACAGAATGGATATTGATACATTAAGAGTGGACACCATCAGTCCACCCATTGAATTGGACGCCAATGAGTATAGGTTGCGATTTGATCGTTTGGCTAAAACCTGGCATCAAGCAGCTGATGTTTGCCATCGAGTGGGCGTCAAATTGGTCTGGGAATTTGAACCGGGTTTTTGGCTAAATAAGCCAAGTGAAATAATTGCCATTGTTCAAGCTGTCGGACACCATAATTTTAAAGTATTGTTTGACACCAGTCACGCCTATATGTGTGCAGTGGTGGGAGCGAGACAGGTTGGTGAAAAGGAAATAGTACCAGGTGGCATAATAGAGTTTGCGACAAAACTTAAGGAGCATATTGGACATTTTCATCTCATCGACAGCGACGGAACACTTCATGACGAAGAGACCAGCACCCATTCACCTTTTGGAGAAGGCTATATTGATTTCGTTGAGGTGATTTCAGCCCTCAAAGACGAGGTAGAGCCCCTTGATTGGTGGTGTTTTGATTTTTGTTTTTGTCCAACTACCGCAGTAGATGCCAAAAAAGCCATTCCTTTTGTTGAAAACTTAATCAGTCAAATTTCATGAGTTATTACGCAGATTCTAACGGTACGAATATATACTACCAGATTCGTGGACAAGGTGATCCCCTGATCCTGATTATGGGCTTTGGAGCAGATGGAAACGTCTGGGAAAAACATGTGCAGGAATATGAAAAACATTTCAAATGTTTTCTGATTGACAATCGTGGTGTTGGGAAATCGGACCAGCCTAAAGGTCCTTACAATACAGCAATGATGGCGGAAGATGTAATCACGGTGATGGAGCATGCTGGAATTGCAAAGGCCAGAGTGGCAGGTATTTCGATGGGTGGAGCTATTAGTCAATCATTAGTTTTGGACTATCCGGATCGAGTGCAGAGCATTGCCTTGATCAGTACCTGGCCCAAATTCAATAATTATGCGAAAATGGTTTATGAAAATTTGAAAAAACTTAGGGTGACTAGTAGACCAGATGAATTTATGGAGTTACTTCAACTCTGGATTTTTGCACCTCCTTATTACGAATATGCACTTAGCGATTTGCAAGCAGGACAAAAAGATGCTGCAAATAATGCAAATCCCCAGTCAAGAGATGGTTTTGAGGGGCAACTGGATGCCTGCATTCAGCATGATGTGGTTTCCAGGCTGGGAGAGATCAGTGTGCCCACTTTGATTACAGTCGGAGGTATGGATATTTTCACTCCGCCCGCTTTCTCTCGGGTACTTCATGATGGGATAAAAAATTCAGTCCTGATCACTTTTCCTGAAGGAGGCCACGTTCATCATTGGGAGGATCTGGAGCGATTTAACAGGGTTACTACTGATTTTCTTTTAAATAACTAGTCAATGAGAAAAATACAGATTGCTTGTGAAACCTACACCTGGCAAATGCCCGGAGAGTCCTACAAAAGTAAATTACCTCACATAATGGATGTCATGAAGAAATCAGGTTTCCAAGGGATCGAGCCAGAGACCAGTTTCTTTGGAGATTTGTCTGACCCAATTAAGATGAAAGAAATATTACAGGAAAATGAAATTGAATTAACCGCCCTTTGCCATGTGGAGGATTGGCGAAATCACCAGGAGACAGAGATTGAGCGCAGGCATGCTGATAATTGGATCAACTTTTTAACCCATTTCCCAGACACCATATATTTATTGGTGCAAATGCCAGGATCAGATCGTAAAGATCTGGATCGACGTCAGCAAAACCTTTTATCCTGTGTAAACACGATTGCAAAAAGAGCTTGTGACCAAGGTATTGTTAGTTCATATCATCCCAATTCACCGGCGGGATCTGTTTACCGAACCCGTGAAGACTATAATATTTTACTCAATGGACTAGATCATGATTTTATTGGGTATACACCGGATCTGGGCCATATTGCCAAAGCGGATATGGATCCTTTGTCTATTGTAAAAGAATATAGAAGCTTTATCAACCTGATTCATTATAAAGATATGTATGATGATAAACGATGGGCACCTACCGGTGAGGGGATTATAGATTTTAAAGGTGTTACTCAATACTTGATCGATACGGATTATGAAGGTTGGATCGTTA
>JAHEJC010000193.1 GCA_024639065.1 Lewinellaceae bacterium
GGCTTAAAGAGCTAGCAGATGCTGTACATCAGGAGGGGGGTAAAATTTTCTTCCAGATAGCACATGCAGGCAGGCAAACTACAAAAGCTCTGATCGGTCGTCAACCTATGGGACCCTCAGATAATGGCCGGGATCCATTAAATTTCGTGAAAGCCAAACCAATGAACGAGGAAGAAATTCAGACAACTATAAAATCTTTCGGACAAGCTGCCAGGAGGTCTGTATCTGCAGGGGCTGATGGAATACAACTTCATTCAGCACATGGATATCTTATTAACCAGTTCCTTTCACCTTTCTTTAACCTTCGCAAGGATCAATGGGGAGGAACGGATGAAAACCAGTTCCGGTTTCTTAAGGAAGTAATTCTTGAGGTAAGAAAAGAAATGCCTGAAGGAATGCCTTTGATAGTAAAACTCAACATAAACGACCATACACCAAAAAAAGGGATCACTCCGGAATTAGCTTCCAACTATGCGAAGAGGTTGTATCAATTAGGAATTGATGGGATTGAAATTAGTGCAGGAACTGTGGCTTATTCATTTTTGAATATGTGCCGTGGTGAGGCGCCAGTTGATGAAATGGTAATTGGACTTCCATGGTGGAAGAAGTCGTTGGGCCGCATGATGCTTAATAAACTAAAAGGAAAATTTGACTTGGTTGAAGGGTATAATTTAAATGCTGCTAAGCTGATTAAACCGGAGATAAATGGTGTTCCTTTGATGACTGTAGGGGGATTTCGCAGATTAACGCATATGCAGGAAGTTGTCGAAAATGGAACTTCTGATTTGATTTCTCTCTGCCGTCCTTTAATAAGAGAACCAAAACTTATTGTCGATTTCATGGATGGAAAAAAAGAAAAAGTTGCTTGCGAATCCTGTAACCGTTGTTTAGCTGCTGTTTCGCTAAATTTGCCAGTACGATGTTATACAAAAGGGTTAGATAAAACGCTGGATGATCTGAACTAACATTTTTCGGTTAATATAAAATAGTAAAAGGACATCAAGAATATCTGCAACCAAGGCCTAATCCCTTGTCAATCTACAAGAGAAAGCGTCTATTGCATTCTTTTATACTTTGTAATAAGATTAGTGATTAGTATTCCTGCGATCTCAGGCTTGAAATAAATGTAATAACTACAATCCTATTTCCTTTCAAAGTAATGTGGACTGATTAATGATTAAGATTTATTCATTTCGAAATATCTACATACTGGGAAGAAAAATGAATGTATGTAAAACATTCCGGAACATGAGAATCCCAGACTCCATGCGGGCTCCAAGCCCAACCTCCGGAATCATTAGCTGGTGGGGCTTCCTTATATTGATTAAAGCGGGAAAAATCTATGCGCCAGGTATCCTGATCCTTTGGTGGAAGACTTCGATTATCTCCCAAAGTCAAGGCCTTCATACCTGACCATGGCAGAGCTATTTCTACGGTCCAACCCCGATCTCGATCCTTGTTATTATTAATCGTACCGTCACAGTAAACAGCACTTTTTAATCCGGGGAAGTCCCAGTTCCAATAACCGATACGTGGTCCTTTCGGATGTGGCTTATAACCTACACCGTGAAAGGGCCTTCTTCCCTTTTGATCAGGGCTAAATTCTGGTATTTTATCATATCCTCCACTTTTGTACGATTCTTCCCAAATAAAAAATACCTCGTAGATGGTACCGTACGAATTAATTTCAAATTCGTAATAGGCATCCTTTCCCGCAATGAATAACTCTACATCATTGTTATTGTATATCAGTGCATCTCGTTCTGTCAGTGTAGCATGAAGGTTTGGTTCCTCTATCCAATAAGCCACATAAAGAAATTCTTCATCCCACACCACAGCAGCCCGGGTATCATGGATCGTCTCAGCACCTGAAATTAGATCCCTAAACCGCGTTGATTTAGGCACAGCCTGCCAAATTTCCTCATCAAGTTGTCCATCAATCTTCAGAGCTGATGAAATCTTGTGCGCTGTATAATGAGGTATTTCTTCTTCATTACATGGAGGATATTCTACTAATTCTCTTGTAGAATTTGTGCTTATTTTTTTTATCAATTCAGTTTTTTGATCCGCTGAATTGCTTGTTTGATCTTTTGAAGTTTTGTCTTTACAGCAAAAAAGGATCAATGCTATTAGAAGTAGTTTAAAATTCATATTATATGGCATCAATTCTTATCATACCTAAACCATCCATTCCAAACTCAAACTTTCTCTTTCCACACATTGGGCATCGGTATTTGGTTTTCTTTCGAAAGTGGTTTTCGAATTTTATCATTTGGAAATCTGTGAAAGGCATTGCTAATAAATTGATTAGTGAAATATAAAGTAAAAATATTTGAAAAAAGTCGAAGATGCCAAATCTTATAATATAGACTATTCGCACAAAATAATTAATAGAATAGAGGCACGGAATGGACAGGATTAGTTTAGGATAGGTTACCTATGACAATTACGTTCATGGCACTATTTTCAGCCATGTTGAGTGAATTTATCAATCTTAGATTATGCAAATCACTTTTGATACCTGTTCTGATCATAGGATTATCATCCGTTATATACTGGGTGGTGGTCGAAGATCTAAGTTTCTATGCCACAGTACAGTTTTTACCTATGCTGATTATGCCAGTTATACTCATTTTTTTCAGATTTCATTACATTATTACCTCCGGATACTGGCTTTTGTTGATCGCTAACGTATTTGAGAAATATGAACATGACGCATGATTTCTTAGGTTTTATTCGTGGACATTCACTGAAACATCTTTTTGCAGAATTAGAAATTTATCTGATGATCTTAATGCGAATTGATCGAAAAAAAATTGGTTGAATAAAACTGACTTCTTACCGTAAAATAGGATAGTCTCATTTATTTATTCTAATATTTAGTTTTTCTTTTCAGCAATTGAATACTACACAAATCCACAAAAGATACTCTATCAAATAGCTTTAAAATTAATAAATGTGTACTTTTTGTGTATCAAACAAAAAAGCACTCACAAATTTTTACTTCGTTAGCGCTTGATTATCAATGTGGGCCCAAAAGGGCTTTTTTTTTGAATGTTTTAATACATGAATCCATATTAATATTGCCTCTGCATTCAATTATAATCGGTTCAATAACATTTTATATATAAATATGTAAACATATTGCAAAAAAGTATTATTGAAACCATAACCCAAAAATCAATCAGTTAAAACATTTTATGTTTCAGGGTGAAACATTTGAAGGATTGAGGTTCGGGTCGAAATTTTGAGGTTTATTTATTAAAAATCAGCTATATAGGAACATATGCAATCCCTCCTTTGAATTCATTTTCATCAGGCCAAGTTAATATGATTGTATCTGAATTTAGCTTTATGATTTTTCTTTCAAATTCGTGCCATCCGGGATAGTTCACTGTGTATTCACGTTTATAGATTATTTTCGATGGCTGAGTAACATCATCAAATTTCCATGTTTTTATAGAATCCCCTGTTAGAGCCGTGCAACAACTCCCTCCATCTTTCTCCTTACATCTGAAATCTTCAACATCCCCGCCACAAAAATTCTCCGCTTCACAAATAGGATCAATAACACACTCACAATCCTCTTCATCCAAAACTAAGCATTCAGCTGGATTACAATTTAGGATACATGCCCATTCATCTACAGTCACATCACACATCATGATAATCAAAGCTAGTACCGGGAATACCGATTTCAATGATTTCATTGAATAATAGATTCTAGAATACGATAACAAAATGTATTTGTGGATTGAAAAACAGGAAGTTGTAAATGATTCTTAACTCTATTATGACTGATTATTACAATCGCACCATCATAACAGTCAAATTAGCAATAAAAGTTCCGGCTTTATCGCATCTATTAGAATAATTTAGTTTTGTGATTTATTCAGCTAGATGCGACAAACCCAATCATTGAAGCCTACAAAAGAATGGTTGACTTCTAATTTTTTTTAAACTCAACAATAAATTTGGCGCCTTTGCCAAATTCACTTTCGCACCAAACTCTTCCCTTCATAGCCTCTACGTATTTTTTAACTATAGAAAGGCCAAGACCTGTCGAGCTCTCACCATCAGTCGGTTGTGCATGTAATTTTCGAAATTTCTGAAAAAGTTGAGGTTTTTCTTCTTCCATTATTCCGGGGCCTTCATCATCAATTTCAAAACGAATTTTTTGGTGCTCGTCTTTTAGGGTAACATGGACTTTTGAATTGTGATTTGAAAACTTAATCGCATTCGATAATAAATTGTCAATAATTTGGACAATCAGCCTTCTATCCAACGAGGCGACCACCTCATCCAAGTCAGTCACTATTCGTATTTTTTTATTATCACTTTGGATTTTTAAAGCTAAAATCACCTGCTCCGTAACTTGCGTTAAATCAACTTTGCTATAATTTGTTTTGAGTGAAGATGATTCCAGTACCTTAATCTCCAATATTTTAGCAACTAAGCTTTTCATTCTATTCAGAGACTTTATTATCAAACCTAGGTATTCCTTCTGGTCCTCTGTGATTTTTTCACTGCTAAATAGTTCAGAAATGCTCAACGCACTTGTCAAAGGATTTTTAAGGTCGTGCGCTACGATTCCAATCATTTCATTCTTTTCAATATTGAGCGCATTGAGCTCTAAATTTTGTGTTTGTATTTGTTCGTTTTTCTCGGCTAAACTTTTGTTTGTATTTATTTTCAAGCGAACTAATCTGTATAGAATAAACAGGGCGATTAAAACAAATACAATCCCGATTACGGCCAGGTATATAAATAGGTTCTTTCGACCTATTTCAAGTTCGCTCTGTCTTAATTTTAAATCTTGTAACTCTTTTTCTAACATTAACACACCAACTTCACGATTAGCAGCGATGTCAGGCTGTAAGTCTGCGTTAATGTTAGAAATTGATGCTACCACCTCGCCAAATGCTTTACCAAGGTGTTTTTCAATCAATAAATCCAATAAAGCTTTAAATCTGCTATCCCTAATAAACGCATTCAATACTTCATCCCAATCACTTGTGAGTGTAGTTGCGATCGAAAGTCCGGGATTTTCAACCATAAAAAAGCGCTGCCGGCTAATGCCTTTAGCTTTTTTATAGTAGGATAAATAATTAGGAAGAGAAACATAGCCCCAGGCGTTATCAGCATTTGATATCTCTTCTATTAAAAAATCAACGTGTCTTACGTACTCAATCTTTATTTCAGGGAAATAATCTTTCTGCAATTCCAGGATATTTTGCTCAAAAGTTGAATTTGTTACGGTTATGGCTCTATTGTTTTTAACCATGTTGGCAAATTCAGCCAAACTCGAAACTGAGCTAAATGCCCTGCTGGAGATGATAATCTCAATATCAGGCATATAGGGATCGGTGATCTTAAAATCCTTCTTTCTCTCTTCCAATGTGGAAATAGAGGCAATGCCAAGAACAGGTCGTTGGGAAGTTTTTAAGGTATCAATGAGGCTTTCAAAATTATACAAGTGCTCATATTCCAAATTAAGTTTTGCACCATACTTTTCGTCAATAAACCGGACGAAATCCTGCAAAATTTCGAATTCAATGCCGGCCATTTTACCTTGAGCGTCGTTATAAATAAATGGGCTATTTTCAGAATAAGCAATAACCAACGTTCCACTACCATTTTGTTTCACCTCGCTCCATGTATTGCTTTTCGACTGGCTTTGGGCCTGAGGTAAAAGCATAAAGAGGATAAAATATAGGTAGAGGCCAGCTTTTAACATGAATATTTTTGTTGTTCGGTGCTAATAGAGCGTAATAATTACGGTTTTTAATTTCATATATTGTATTTTAAAAGGCAATAAATGTGACTAAAAGTTCTTCTAAAGTAAGAATAAATAGGTATTAAACTCCAGAGCAAGCTCTGAACTCATTATTCCGAAGTAAGCTGAGGGGAATTCGACCACACTTCTCGTCGCACGCTGTCGCTGAAGCTTTAGCGTAAGCGTCCATAGCGTACGCTAAGGAGGATTAAAATAAGTGTTAATTAATGAAAGCAGCAGTCTACAGTACGTTCAACGGCGCAATTGAAATTAAGCAGGTAGATGATCCTGTCGTTTCTGAAACAGAAGCCATTATAGAAGTTAAGGCATCGGGGATATGCCGAAGCGATTGGCATGGCTGGAAAGGACATGATCCTGATATACAGTTACCCCATGTGCCCGGGCACGAGTTTTCAGGGATTGTGAAAGAAGTAGGGAGCAAAGTAACCTTATTTCAACTAGGGGATCGTGTTACTGTTCCATTTTGTTGTGGATGTTCAACATGCCCACAATGCATGAAAGGGAATCAACATATTTGTGATCAGCATTTTCAACCCGGATTTACCCACTGGGGTTCGTTTGCTCAATATGTTCAGATTAAAAATGCTGACTTCAATTTAGTCAAGCTACCTTCTTCCATCGATTTTGTATCAGCGGCAGGTTTGGGCTGCCGTTTTATTACTGCATTCCATGGAATTGTGAATCAAGGCAAAGTTGTTAATTCAATGTTTGTAGCGATTCATGGCTGTGGAGGTGTAGGTTTATCTGCAATTATGATTGCAGCTGTATATGGAGCCAAAGTGATAGCTATTGATATCAATGAGGAAAACCTGCAGAAGGCAAAGTCCTTTGGCGCGGAGTATACCATTAATGCCGGCAGGGAGGAAGTAGTTGATAAAGTGTGTGAAATAACGAATGGTGGAGCAAATTTATCTATGGATGCGCTGGGTAGCCATGAGACGAGTACCAACTCAATCAATTGTTTAGCAAAAAAAGGGAAGCATATCCAGGTGGGTATATTAGGAAGCGAAAAAAGTATTATCGTATCAACCGCCGGTTTAATCGCTAAAGAAATTGAACTGATTGGCAGCCACGGAATGCCTCTTGCTAATTATAACACCATTTTTGACCTAATTGCTAACAAAAAGATCAACCTATCATTACTCATTGATCGAACAGTTAAACTTGAAGATGTTGATCAGGAACTCCTTAAAATGGATACCTACAGTAATTCAGGGATGGTAATTATTGATCAATTTTAATCCTGTTTGTTTTACCTGTAAAGATGCATTTTATGATGATGTTTGATAAATTCATCAATCATTATTTCTATATCAATTTTTTCAATTACAATAAGCACCCAGCCCCAAAATCCGGACAAACTGACCACTCTATTCCGGAATCGCTGACCATATAAAAAATATTATTTTCTACTTATTGAGAGTAGCTATTAACGTATTAGGCTATAGATACTTAAAAATATGAAAACACCGTAATGAGGTGGTCAGTTAAAATCGGCAGCCCTGGTCAATTTATTCCGATTTCAGGTGATCTCTCTATCCGGTTTTTGCACATTTGGCCTAAAATCGGCCGGTCAGGGTAGTTAGTCCGGAAATTCTATTTCTTCTACCAATTGTGAAGCCCTGGAAGTTGCCGAAATTGTGAAATCGGTAGATCGCTATGGTTTATTGTTGTCCACTACAAAATACATATCGAGGTCGCCTTTGCCCTTGGCCTGAATCTTTCCACGATATTCACAGGGGAAGCGCTCTTTAATTAGGTCGTGGGTATATGCTGAAACATTAATGCGGCCCTCGCTGCTGGCAGATTGGATCCTGGCGGCAATATTCACGGTATCTCCGAATACGTCATAGGTAAATTTTTTTTTACCCACCACTCCCGCAGTGATGGGCCCGGAGTGAATGCCGATCCGAACTTTCCATTTTATGGAATTGACTTCATTCCTCTTGGACAAATATTCGATTATATCCCTGGCTGCCTCAGCACATTTTAATGCGTGTTCCGGATCTTCTTTGGGCAGTCCACAGGCAGCTACATAGGCGTCTCCCACGGTCTGGATTTTTTCCAAACCTCTTTGTTCCATTATATCATCGAAATTCTGAAAAATATCGTTTAGTTCGTGAATCAGCTTCTTACTGGGAATGGAGGCCACAATGTTAGTGAATTCTTTGAAATCCGCGAATAAAATGCTCACCTCTTCAAAATGCACCGGCTGAATTTGCCCGGTATTTTTTAATTCTTCCGCAACATTGGCAGGGAGTATGTTCAACAGCAACTCATCCGAGCGCTTTTGTTGGGCCACTACTTCCGCGGTTCGTTCCTGCACCATCTGTTCTAGTTCTTTTTGCCTTTGTTTGATATTAGCGGTACGCCATCTTACAATGCCGGTAGTTAAGGCAACGGCCACCAACAAGTAACCAGCCCTGGCCCACCAGGTATGCCACCAGGGTGGGAGTACCCTAAAAGTGTATCCGGTGGGTTCGCACCAAGTTCCGGAACTTCCCATAGCGCTGATCATGAAGGTATGCTGGCCGTAAGGGATATTGAGGTACTCTGCCTTGGATTCCACAGTAAGTTGGCTCCAGTTGCTGCTGACATCTGCCAGTTTATAGCTGTACCTGGTATTATGGGGGGCAGCACAATTATTGGCGGTGAAATGGAAAGTCAGGTGATTGCTTTTGAAAGGGATCTCCAGATCTTTAGGATGGTTGGTGAAGGGCTCTACCTGGTCGAAAGTGATGGTGCGTTTTAAAGAGTCATTCAGGTTTACATAGTCGATAAAGTTCCCTGCGATGTCAATTCGGTCAAGAAACACCATGGGTCGTTTCTTGTCAACTTCAAAATCATTCATATCCAGCATTACCAGGCTTTTCCCTGTACCCCACCAGATTCGATTCTTTCTATCCAGATAGTTGCTGTGAACGTTAAAGTCAGTGGCTTTTAGCCCGTCATTTCTTCCATAGCTTAAAATTTCGTAGCGCTTTTGGGAAAGGTATCTAGGACTCTCGGATACCATAGGAATTTCCTGATTTATAATAATCTGTGTTAACCCGTTTTCAGTTCCCAGCCAAATATTTCCTCCATTATCTTCAATTATGGAATTGACAATATTGTTTGACAATCCCTGCTCGGTAGAGATATGGGTAAAGCCTTTTCCATTGAATATACTGACACCTTCTCCATAAGTTCCACACCATAAATTCCCTCTCTTATCTTCCAATACGGACCATACATCATTGTGGATCAAACCTTCCTTTTCAGTAAAGAAGGTGAAATATTCCCCGTCATATTTAGCTACACCACCTCCCCAGGTAGCAAACCACAGATTACCCTGTTGGTCTTCTGTCATTGACCAGATCGGATCATTAGTGAATCCTTCGGTGGGAGAATATTGGACCATGTTTTCTCCGTCATATTTGAGCACACCGGTTCCCATTGTACCAAACCATAGATTGCCATTTCTATCTTCAATTATAGACAGGATACCGTGACCGGGAGCCATATGTGTAAATCGATACCCATCGAACATACATATACCGTCGCCGCCATACCATTGGTTGCCATGTTTATCTATAACCATATCCCAAATGGTGTTACTCATAAGCCCGTGATCAGCGGTGTATTGTCGGAGTTGGTTTCCATCATAACAAATTACTCCGCCACCCCAGGTGGTAAACCAATAATTATCCTGGTCATCTTCCCTTATTGATCTCACGTTGCTGCCGATTAGCTCTTCCAGTTCAGTGAAATGAGCAAAACTTGTGGGATCAAATATGTTAACACCTCCATCCTGAGTTCCAATCCAGAGATATCCGAGCTGGTCTTCGTATATAGAGGTGATAGTATTATCACTTAGACCTGCATTGTCAGTGATTTGTAAAAAGCTTTTTCCATCAAACAAATTCAGCCCTCCGATTGCGGTTCCTATCCAAATGTTTCCCGATTGATCTTCAATAAGAGAGACGAGATCGTCATCACTTAATCCCTCCCTTGAAGTATAGTGCACTATACGCTCCCCATCAAATTTACAAAGGCCATTATTCCCGGTGCCTATCCATAAATTACCCTGGCTATCTTCCAGCATTACTTTGTTGCTACTAAAATCCTCATTTACAGTATAATGGGTAAAATATTCCCCATTAAAACTGATCACACCTCCTTCGTTGCTGCCAAACCACAGCAGACCCTTTTCGTCTTCAAGGATTGATGTTATATTGTTGCTGGATAGCCCTTCGTTTGTAGTGTAGCAAGTAAAATTATTTCCATCAAACATGCTGACACCACCTCCATTAGTGGCAATCCAAATGTTTCTGTTACTATCCTCCAGTAGTGAATTGATCCGGAAGTTTTTCAGGGACTGGTTGGTTGAAAAGTGAAAAAATGTTTTCCCATTGAACATACCAATACCATTCTCCCAAGTGCCAAACCAGATATTGCCCTGACTATCTTCTATCATATGTGTGACCATATTTCCATTTAATCCATGATCCATGGTGTAAAAAGTAAAGCTTATCCCATTGTATTTAGTAAGACCACCACCATGGGTGCCGAACCACATATTGCCTCTACTATCTTCCAACACAGTATTTACCCTAGATGAATTCATCCCTTGCTCGACGTCTAGATATCTAATATTATACCTGAAGACGTCTTTAAAGTTTGGCAGGGCTGCGGGAACAGGTTGTGGCATTATACTGGGTACAGCAACAAGTGTTGCCGGTACAGACAAACCACTGCATATCTTGTCGAACTGATCATCTGAAATTGAAACCCCGGGGTAAGGTTCTCCCACCTTGCAGGATTGAATATCTTGGGTACTTATGGAAGTTACATTAAGCTGATCAGGAAGAAAATGCCGGTTCTGTGATATCTCTAAATCTTTGGGAGGTCGGGCGGTTACTACTCTTTTTTGCAGTTGAGATGGGGTGAAAACCTTGCTCTGGATTTTTACTGGTACTCCAGTAACCAGTGTGTCCCCATTAACATTTAAAAGAGATTCTATGCTGTCCCCTGTTATTGGATTTATTGTATAACCATCCCCTATATTGAGGGAAGAATATGGGGGCTGGGAATAAACCGGCGAGGGAAGTTTCTTGGAAAGGTCTGCGTTTTTATCGCATGAGTTACAGAGCATAAGCGCAATAACTCCGAGGAATAAATGTTTAATTTCAGCCATTTTGATAAACAATAGTACGCGCCAAAATCAAAGTGTTTAGAAAGGTACGAATATTATTATTAAAATTGCATTTCTTAATATTGTGATCGGTAAATAACAATGTACAGAGAGAGAAAATCCCTCTGATCATAACTGCCTAATAACCAGAGGGTTATATTATTAATTGAATAAGTTACTAACTGAATATCAGCTAGTTATCTATTAACACCGAGTATTCTGAAGAATTGATAGGAGTAGTATTGCTCTCCGATATTATAGATCAGACAATAGTTCCTGGAGACATGTATACTATCAACCATCACCACCTGTCCTTCTTGAATATTGCCTACCGACCCCTCTGGTGCAAGTCTTCCTACCAGGCCTCGAGCGATGGCGAGACTTGTGCCAAACTTTTAATAATAAGTTTTTGCAGGTTGATAATAATTCAAGATTAATCTTACCAATAAGGTGATCGGCACAAGCCAGCACACATCCCATATTAAACAAAAATGCACGCCAGCCGCTCGTAAATAATTCATTTCCGCCCTCCTTCGTCAGGCTCTCAATTCATACCCGAATCTCCGCTCGCAGA
>JAHEJC010000577.1 GCA_024639065.1 Lewinellaceae bacterium
AATAGAAAAGAATGATCCATATGCAGTTGTTATAGTATGCAACACGTGTACTGTTATAGCAAGTTTAAATTTATTCTAAAGTAAACACTTAACATTCTTTTTCTGAATGAGAGTTCACATTAGCAACTGGACTACTTCATTTATTCTGAAGATGAACTATTCTGTTAATATTTGGAACCGGACTGGGTGCAAACATGTAGTAGATTGCCTAATTAGTCTTTAAAAGAATTATGCAGATCATTAAACAGTTGAAATCCACTTTCTTGTTCTGGATTCTTATCACGACCCTCTTATTGATGCTATGTCATCAGGGATATGCCCAACCAGCCCTTCATATCGAGCAGACAAAATCGGTGTTGTTTGGGAAGGATTCAGTGACAACGGGCACCAAATTTTTTTGGAGCCCAGCAAAGAATTCGCTGAGAGCAGGTTATTTTCAGGCGATCGACCTCACTCCCGACAGCATTGGAGAATATTCGGTTTCAATGGGTATGAACAACAGAGCATCTGGTCGTTACTCTTTCGCAATAGGATTATTATCGCGAGCAACTGGCCATAGGTCCGTAGCCATTGGAGATCAGAACATGGCCAGTGGCTTTATTTCTTTTGCCTGTGGAGCCGCGAATACAGCATCCGGAATTTATTCGATGGCAACAGGCGTGCAAAATCTGGCGCAAAGCTATGCTAGTTTTGTGTTGGGAAGATGGAATCTTGGTGGTGGAAATCCAGATCTTTGGTTTCCTAATGACCCTCTTTTTGAAGTTGGTATTGGTAGTGGATTTGAAGACAGAAGGAATGGCTTGACCGTATTTAAAAGCGGGCTGGTGAAAGTTGGAGATCCGGGAGATGGCAAAAGACTTCTTGAATTTAATAGTGAAAGGCGCTGGTATTTTGTCCAGCACGGTAACGGCGCAAGTACGGCATTGAAATTACAATGTGATCCAAATAACAATAACAAGAATTTTATAATCGATACCGAGGGAATGGTGGGAATCAGTGTTAATAATCCCAGTTACAAATTTGAGCTACCGAACGATAGTAACGAAAGTGGTGGTCAAGCTCGAGCCTATGATTGGGACACCTACTCAGATCAAAGAGTAAAGCGAAACGTACAAGCTCTGGTCTATGGCTTGCCAGAGATTATGAGACTTAATCCGATTCAATATGACCACCATAGCTCTAACTTTAAAGGAGATACACTTTTTGTTAGTCCAACTGTTTTTGGATCTGAGGTCGGATTTATTGCTCAAGAGGTCTATGAGCTAATGCCAGAGATGGTATCAAAACCGGATGATGACAGCCATGATTTATGGTCCCTTAGTTATGCTAGAATGGTGCCCGTTTTAGCTAAAGCTATTCAGGAGCAGCAACAAATTATTGCTAATTTACAAGACGAACTTTCTATACTTAAGCTGCAACGTCGACCTAGAAAATTAAAGCATGACCGCAAAGGTGGGAAAGTCTTCAGGAGTCGAAAGTGATGCCTAAAATTTTTGCGATAGTAGTGCCAGTATCTTTTGAAGGCGTTTGCTCTCCCGGAAAACAAAATTCAAATCTGAAAAATCAAAACCATGACTGAATAAACCTTTTTGAATTTTCACTTAAATCTTCTTTATAAAATAGTGGCATAGAATACTCCCTAAGCGAATGCTATAAACGGCTTTTGATAGTAAACAAAATGATCGTTGGTCTCGATCTCATCTTCCCCAGTACTTTAAATGATCAACCAATACGATAAATACTAACTCTATAGGCTTTCAAAAAAACACCTTGAATAATCATAAGGATTCTAGGTAGATCTATTGAATTTGGTTCGTTTTAGAGTTAATTCATTTTGAGGCAAAAAATAAAACTATGGTTCGGGTGACCTTTTACTTAAAATAAACACTAATGAGAAATAACCTTGCTTTTGAGTTTTAGCCAAGGATTGTTTTATTCAATTACAAGAGACTAAACGAAAGCATGGTTCGCTACTTTTTTAAAAACTACCAATAACTAATTAGATGAAGGTATTCAATTTTTATTTCCGAGAAATAATTGCTTCGCTTTTGTTGTTATCCCAATTTATGAGTGTCAAAGCACAAAGTCATATTACTAATCCATGGATATATCGTATTTGCATTGAGGAATTCTATGGAGAGATTCCAGAAATTCGTTTTCCTATTGGGTGTGAGGTCATTGATTGTTGCCCTGGTTGTCCTGGACCTGATTTTCTTGACTGGCGGATTAAAGTCAATACCCAGTTGCCAGTTAAGTTGGGATTAGATTTTCAGAACCTTCCTGATGGAAACCTTGCGAAAGTTCAAATTGAAGGTGAAGTAGTACGAGATAAGGAAGACGGATTTTTATTCTCCGGGAGGGAGGCCTCAATTATGGGATTACAAAATCAAAACGACAATGATGTCCTTGCCTTTGCAGTTCCTCGATTACTTTTTGAAGCTAATGATATACAATCTCTATTGCAATCCGACAATGATCGTAAATCGGACCACTGGGAAATGGAGGTCATTATTGACCAATATTTAGAGGAATATTTAATCAACCGATATATTTTTAAATATATATTTAGACATTGCCCAAGACCTATTTTAGCAAATGATCAAATTGATCTTGATCAAAATATTTCCAACGATAATGCGGTGGTATTATTAGATGGCAGGATTGCTTCAGTATGTAACAATGATAGAGAATTAAGAGGCAATGATATAATTGATGTTGGCAATGTGCTAGCCAACGGTACCTGCAATTCAGAAGTTGTTGTTTTTTCGGATGACAATGCCATGAAACTCGTTTCTCCAGTTAATGTATGGACTGACTCTAGGGGTGATCTGCTGAAGGTGACACTGGATTCAATCTTGCGAGCGCCTACTACCGTATGGTTAATGGCTGGAGCTTTACAACCTCGGGCTCAAGCAGATCTGGCAAATGCAAACTTGTTGTTCAACACCAATCATGCTGGGGTTTCTTTTAATACCACTTTCAACAATGTGGCTGGTAATGCTAATGCTGCGGCCGTGATCACCAATAATTTTGGCTGTTCTCCTGCGGAGATTAATGCGCTGACAACTAGTGCATTTTTTACGCCTAAC
>JAHEJC010000194.1 GCA_024639065.1 Lewinellaceae bacterium
CCATAATAATCGGCGGTGGATATAATGGATATGGCTTAATCCGAAGTTTAGGAGAGGTTGGCATTTTTCCTATATTAATTTGTGGTCAAAAAATGTCCCCGGCTAAATATTCTCGATTTATATCTCGCTCATGGATTATTTCCGGTAGTGGCCAGCCCAATAGGGAAAACCGTAAAAAAATCCTTAACAAACTATCTCAATTGAATAGATCATCCTTTTTAATTCCGACTGACGAAGCTTGGGTTGTTGAATTTCTTGACTATGGAAATGACTATAAAAAATATGGAGCTGATTTTCCAATATTATCTCCTAACGCTACCAGACTATGCCTTTCAAAAGATGAATTTGCTCTTTGGTGCAATAAAAAGGGAATTCTGGTTCCTGAAAGTATTGCCTATTTATTTGGAACCAACTGGGCTGATTTTCTGAGAAGAGTTTCTGGCTTATCTTATCCGGTTGTCATAAAACCTAAAACGAAAGGTGTTGGGGATGTGGAATTGGGATTTAACTATTATACTATTTTTTATGATCACAAATCGCTGGTGTCTTGGTCGAAAAAGTTTGGAATAAAAGGTCCTATGACAACGATAATAGCACAGGAATTTATTCCCGGTTCTGTTAAAAACCTAATTTCTCTTCAAGGATATATAAATAAAAATGGACGGATATGGGCCAGTCAATATGTGAAATTAAGGCAAACTCAAAAAGAGCTTGGCTGTACCCAAATAGCAGTGGTTCTAAATTGCAATTCAGATATTCTTAAATTAACCGAGGAGATTTTGCTAGATAAATTAGAATTTCACGGCTTTTTTGACATTGAATTTAAACAAAATGAAATTAACAAAAAGTTTTACTTGATAGAGATTAACCCACGTCCCGGGATGCTCAATTACGCCACCACATTGATGGGTGTAAATTTACCTATCATTGCACTCGAAGAGATCTGCAAGATGAGGTGTGAACACACACCTTTGATAGTCTGCAGCCGTCATGAATGGATCTGGGCTAGACTGATAGATGATTTTTTCTACGAACTTAAAAATATAATATTTTTGAAGATTTTTAACCCTATAATTTTTATTAAAAGATGGTACAGTCCTTATAAAAATAAAAAGGTGATAGACCCTCTTTGGACCATCAAAGATTTGAAACCCGGGTTGGCCCTATTAATGAGCTGGTTTATGGAACCCTTTAAGAGGTTCTTTCGTTGGGTTTTTATTTTGTTTAATTAAAGTAATCTTCAACCTTAGCTTACTTGGTATAGTAGCAAACGCTTTGGTGCTATTGATGAAATGTATAGCTCATGATGCAGCATAACTTATTTTATCAAGGTGTTCAATTTCTCACCGGCAAAAAATTAGATTTGGATATTACTGACCAAATTATCAATATTCCACCCTGTTTTGGTCCCCTGTTTGGGGGAAAGGAAGAAAAACTATCTGTAAGTATTAAAGAAGCTGCTACCACAATTCATGATATCCTTTACAGGAAAGAGGAGCATTTACATTCAAATCATGATAAATGGGATAGGTTTGACCACGATCAAAGTGCTCTTGTCATTAGTGGATTAGATCATTCGCCTATTGTAGATGAATTAGTTTTTTGTATTATTAAACAACTGAAATTAACTGTTAGAAATATTTGGCCAAAAGGGAAGAGAGCAGCTGTCTGCTTGACTCACGATGTAGATCAATTTGATGGTCGTTCATATCTGATTCTCAGGAAGATGTGGTGGTTCTACAGAGCAATTTTATCCCTGACTTTAAGACGAAAGGAGATATGCAAAGAATATCTGGCTAAAATTCGAAGATGGACTGATTCAGAATATGACCCGGTTTATGCCTTTAATAAATGGATGGCTTTGGAGGATAAATACGGGTTCCGATCTACATTTTTCTTTTTTGGACTTAAACATGCCTTGAGTAGGGAAGGCAGACTATATTCATTTCGGAATAGGCGAGTCCGCGAAACCATTAGGCGCTTAGATAAAAATGGCTGGGAAATCGGACTGCATGCAGGCTACCATCGCAATCTGGAACTGGAATCATTGAGTGGCCAAAAAAAAAATTTGGAAGATGCTCTTAACAAAAAAATATTAGGGTGTAGACACCATTTTCTGAGGGTACGTTTTCCAAAATCTTGGCAACTGTATGAAGACGCCGGTTTTGCATATAGTTCGAATATGGCATGGGGTGGAGAATATCAGGGTTTTCGTGCAGGAACTTCTATCCCTTACAAGCCCATAGCAGGACGAGCGTTGATAGAAATCCCTTTTCAGCTAATGGACATGGCATGTATCGAAAACCCAGTTGAATATCATCAACTATTTTTAAATTATCTTAAAAAGGTCAAAAAAGTTAATGGATGTTTAGTGATTGATTTTCATCAACAGTACTTCGATGAAGTTGAATCACCCGGTACAAATCGGGCATACCGGATGATACTTGAATCACTTGCCGAAGATAAGGAAATATGGGTGACTCCTCTGATTGATGTACATTCTCATTTTTGTTCGAAATACGAAGATAATGGTGGCGATCTTACTAAAGGAGCTTTAAGATAGTTTATTGGGTTAAGTGATATTATTATGACTGTGTTTGTATTGATCAATTGGTTATTATGCTTAATCTCAAGTATATCATTGGCTATTGTTTTATGGCGATCTAGATTCTTATTCATTAAACCGAGTATGATGGTTATTTTCTTTTTTCATCTTCGAATTCAATGGGCAGCCACTATCAATTCCGATAGGGTAGAAACATATTTGCCTGAGCCGGTTTCTTTTGCGTTTCTGGTCCATGGCTTTACATTGATTGGGCTTTTTCTCTCGATTTTTATTATGCGTAGAAACACGAAAAAACTATGGTATCGTATTACTGACAATTATTATGCAATTCCAGGATCGATAAACAGAGCAGTATTGGTCTTGCTCGGATTTATAACTGTGATCGTTTTTTGGTACCTATCGAATGTATCAATCTGGAAAACCGGCCTCTTTACCATTTTCTTCAACCCGGAATATTCTGCACAAGCAAGGGAAGAATCTCTAAAGCTTCTTAGTAATATTCCTTTGAGATACGCTTATTCCTTTTTAAACTCTACATTTGCTCTTTTACTTGCGGCGCTA
Organism: Lewinellaceae bacterium; assembly: GCA_024639065.1. Classification (GTDB taxonomy): domain Bacteria; phylum Bacteroidota; class Bacteroidia; order Chitinophagales; family Saprospiraceae; genus JAHEJC01. Next base: position 3,128 of record JAHEJC010000194.1, read on the forward strand.
ATCGCTCTTTTGTTAGCGCAAAGTCTTAAACAGAGACGAATCGTTAAGTCTTCAATATATGTCTTTATTATAATATGCGTTTTGTTTCTTGTGAGTTTTTCCGGAGCGAGAAGTCCATCTGCAGTGATAATTTTATTGATAATTTTATTGTTTTATCTAAAAAAAGGTTTACCTCTGAAACCAGTGTATTTACTTATTTCTTGCATTACGGTTTTAACAATACCAGTACTCCTTTCAATTTTTCGAGAAGGACAAGAATTCAACATCCTCAATTACTTTCAATATTTATTTGGAAGTATATTCAAGCGGGTTTTCGTTCTACCCATGTATACCGGGTTATATCACGTTCATTATGCACAAACATTTGGTTTCTTTGGAATTGCAGGAATTCCTAAAATCGCTTACTTATTTGGAATACCGCCTGTTAATCCTGCAAATATCATATATTTACAGTATTCCTCCTGGTCTTTGCAATCCGGACTTGCCAATACCTGTTACGTCTTTTCATACTATAGTTATTTTGGCTTGATTTCTTTTGTATTCTCTTTGTTAGGTCTTTGGCTACTCGATTTATCTATTTTAATTTATAACAAACTTAGTAATAGATTTTTATTGCCATGTATAGCATCAGTTTTAATTGCAAGCTTATCATTTGTCGCTATTGACTATACGACCGTATTATTAACCCAAGGATTTGGTTTACTACTGATATTGTCCTGGACACTTGATCAAGTGTGTCGTATCAGAATTTTAAATGGTTCATTAGTTTCAACCTTTAAAAACAGAAAGCAATTATCTTCTTGAAACAAGACGATTGGATGACAAAAGTCTGTATACTTACTTCGGTACACTCTGCATTTGATATAAGGATATTTCACAAAGAGGCGACTACGCTGGCCAAATTCGGTTATGATATTACCATAATCGCTCAGCATGATAAACATGAGATCTCAAATGGAATAAAAATTATTCCTTTGAGAAAAGCGAAGAACCGATTGGACAGGATGACGGTTAATTTTTGGCTTATCTTTCAAAAGTCTCTCAAAGTCAATGCTGATATTTACCACTTTCATGATTCGGAGTTAATACCGATTGGAATTTTTTTAAAACTTATCGGAAAGCAAGTCATCTACGATATTCATGAGGACGTTCCAAAGGATATCAAAGACAAAGTTTGGATACGGCCGCCTATAAGGGGTGTATTGAGTCGAGCTATTTTTATGATAGAATTTTTTTCTGCAAGAATTTTATCAGGGCTAATCTCTGCGACACCCGCTATAGCAAAGCGTTTTCCAGCGTTCAAAACTGCGGTGGTTCAAAATTTTCCAATTTTACAAGGAATGAAGCGAAATTTAGTCTATCAATACAGTCAAAGGCGCGCAAGTATTGTCTACATTGGTAACCTTTCGGAAGCCCGCGGATCAAAAGAAATGATAAATGCTATGGGATCTCTTCCCAAATGTTTAGAAGCCAAATTAACCATAGCGGGTGCTTTTTCTTCAAAGAATTTGGAAATTGAAAGCCGGCAGTTACCAGGATGGACTCGAGTTGAATTTCTAGGATGGATCGATCGCGGTACTGTACGTCAGTTATTAGACAACGCAAAGATTGGTATCGTGCTGTTTCATCCAGTTCCGAATCATATGGAATCCCAACCAAACAAAATATTTGAGTATATGCAAGCTAGTATTCCCGTAGTTGCTTCTAACTTTTTTTTATGGCGTCAAATTGTAGAAAAATATAGATGCGGACTTCTGGTTGATCCACTTGACATCAAAGCTATTACTGGAGCAATTAAATGGTTGCTGGAACATCCTAATGATGCTGATGCTATGGGAAAAAGAGGACGTGATGCAGTTGAAAAAAAGTACAATTGGGAATCTGAAGGGAAAAAGTTAATTGGCTTCTATGAGCATCTACGTTCAGAGAGAAAAAATGGATAAATTATGACTATTTCTTTATGCCCCACAATTGCTGATGATTGTGCGATTATACAGTTAGCGAAGATAAATGATCCTCGTGGAAATCTGACATTCATCGAAGGCCAAAATCACGTTTTCTTTAAAATAAAAAGAATATACTGGATATATGATGTTCCAGGTGGTGAAAGACGCGGAGGACATGCTTATAAAAAATTGCACGAACTGATCGTAGCTGTATCGGGAAGTTTTGACGTCGTTCTTGATGATGGTCGTGAAAAAAAAAACTTCGCTTTGAATCGATCTTATTATGGATTGTATGTTCCGAATCTCATTTGGCGTTCTATAGAAAATTTTTCAACCAATTCGCTTTGCTTGATTCTCGCTTCAGAGGTATATAACCAAGATGAATATATTCGGGATTATAATGAATTCCTGAGGATACGAAATGAAACGTAATGGATTAACCACGGTTTATGATTGCTCAGTCATTGAGTTACCGCGAATTGAAAATCCCGCAGGAAACATCACACCCGTACATGGCAATATTAATATACCCTTTGAAATCGCTCGAATCTACTATCTATATGATATCCCAGGTGGAGAGACAAGGGGCGGCCACGCCCATAAAGAATTGCTACAACTCATTGTTGCAGCAAGTGGGAGCTTCGATGTTCTGCTGGATGATGGGATAAATAAGAGAACTGTCAGCTTGAATAGACCTTATTATGGTCTTTATATGCCGAATATGATCTGGAGAGAGTTGTTGAACTTTTCGTCTGGTGGGATATGTCTCGTATTGGCATCTTTGAAATATGAAGCAAACGACTATATCCGTGATTATAATAATTTCAAGCAAATAAAAAAACGGTAACGTATCTATTTTTAAAAACATGAATGAAATACATAAATCGGTAATTATTGAAGGTGATGTCAAATTTGGTAATAGGAATAAAATTTTGCCGAATACCATTCTAATAGGCCCATTAATTATTGGCAATAATAACATAATTGGCCCTAGCGCTATTATTGGTTCGCATGGTGCAGATACTAAAAACCCTTATTACGATTCCTCAAATAAATTGATAACAATAGGTGACAATAATATCATTAGAGAATTCACTGCTATCCAAAAACCCGCATACAAAGATTTAACTGCAGTAGGTAATAATGCCTATCTTATGCAAAGTGTTAACATCTCGCATGATGCGTTAATTAGTGACAACGTTACAATTACTTCAATGGTTGCACTTGCAGGTATAACGCGAATTTTAAAGGGAGCTACAATTTCTATGGGTGCGACAATCCATCAACGAGGCGTCATTGGACATTATTCTATTGTCGGAATGGGAGCTCCTGTATTAAAAAATGTAAAACCGTTTTCCCGATATATTCCTGGCAAACCGCTATCCGTTAACAATTACACAATTAACAAATATAATTTTGATGAATATGTGGGGGAAATTTCTAAATATGTGATAAAAGATGTCGTCCCAAAGACAGAAAAATTGATAAAAATTATTTGTGAATTTGAAAAATTGCACAAAGGCTCTGGTAGAGCCATTTACAAATGATTCTAATCCAACTATAAGAAATTAATGTTAGGTTAAAAATAATAAATCAGGCAACATTGTATAAAAGCAATTTCTCAATAATACTCGAGAGGTATAGTAATGTTCGTGCCTTTTGTTGATTTAAAGAGCCAATATCAAAAGATCACATCTGAAATTAATGATGCGATATCACTTGTATTTGGAAAATCTAACTTTATTTTAGGTGAAAATGTAAAAAAATTTGAAGAAGAATTTTGTCAATATCTCGAAGGTGGCTATGCGGTAGCCGTTCACTCTGGAACGGATGCCTTGTATTTGTCATTGTTAGCTTGTGGAATTTCGTCAGGTGACGAGGTCATCACGGTTTCTCACACATTCATTGCAACCTATTTAGCAATTGTTCAGACTGGAGCCATACCAATACTTGTCGATATCGATCCATCTACTTTTAATATTGATCCCGATAAAATTGAGGAAAAAGTCACAGATAAAACCAAAGCAATTATTCCCGTTCATCTTTATGGTCATCCGGCGAACATGGTCCAAATAGTAGAACTTGCCAAGAAGTATAACCTTTTTGTTATCGAGGATGCCTGTCAAGCCCATGGCTCTAAAATTAGCGGTAAGAAAGCCGGACTTTTTGGAGATTTCGGCTGTTTTAGCTTTTATCCTACGAAGAATTTGGGAGCCTATGGTGATGGCGGTGTCGTGGTTACACAAGATGAGAAATTAAGAGATAAATTACTCTCCCTAAGAAATTATGGCCAAAAAAAAAAATACTTTCATGAACGATTCGGAATCAATACACGTTTAGATGAGCTTCAAGCTGCAATATTAAGAGTTAAACTCAATTACCTAGATGAATGGAATAATTTGCGAAGGAATATCTCTAAACAATATCGCGATCAAATAAATTCACCCTATGTATCATGTCCTGTTGAGATGGATCAATATTTTCATGTTTATCATTTATATGTGATAAAAACATACGAAAGAGATCAGTTACAAGAATGGCTAGCAAAAAAGGATATCCAAACCCAAATTCATTATCCGATACCTGTCCATCTCCAAAAATGCTTTTTGAAAGAATTCAAAAATGATTTCCATCTTCCAGTAACTGAAAACATTTCCAAGAAGATTCTTTCTTTGCCGATGTACCCAGAGATGAGCAATGATCAGATTAAGTATATAGTTAAGTCTATAAATGAATTCAATGTTTAATTCTGCTGCTGTGCAATACTCCATTTGTATTTATATTTGTGAAAAGGATTTTGGTAATTGAAAATTCTTTGTTTAGCACAAATTTTTGAATTAGAAAATGACTATGGTTCTGATAGGCAATATTATATTTGCAGAAAAATGGTTGAATTAGGCCATCAGGTAACCGTAATTACAAGTAATATTGACTACAAAACTAGTATCCCAAAATTTAGATGTAAGAGTATAAATCCAGTACTGAAAAAACATAATGGGTTAGATATTTATTATGTTTATTCTGTGAGTAATTTTCAAGGTAGTTTTTTAAAAAGGATTTTCTATTATATTTCCTATTTCATTTTTTCTGCTGCTTTAATTCCTAAAATTCGGAAAATTGACCTCATTTATGCGGTGTCTACCCCATTAACAGTCGGTATTCTTGGACACATTTTTTGTAAACTTTTTAAAGCAAAATTCATTTTTGAAGTAACAGATCTATGGCCTGATGTTTTTATAGAAATGGGCCTATTAAAAAATAGAATAATAATAATATTTTTAAAAAAGATGGAATTGTTTTGCTATAGAAAAGCACAAACTATCATTACAATAAGTAAACTATTACAAAAAAAAATTCAAAGTAGAGTTAAAAAAAAAGAAAAAGTTATACTTGTAACCAATGGTGTAGATGAAAAGTTATTTTATTTAAATAACGAAAAAATTGGCGAAATAAATGAAATAAAAAAAAGCATTGGTTTGGAAAATAAATTCACGTGTATGTATTTGGGAGCGCATGGACTATATAATTCTCTGTATACTATAATTGAAGCCGCAAATATTATAAAAAGCGATGATGATATTCGCTTTATTTTCATTGGAGACGGGGATGAAAAAAAAGGATTACAACTGGCCGTAAAAAATTACAAATTACAAAATGTGATTTTTATTCCGCCAGTTTCCAGAAATAGGGCGCCCATATGGTTACAAGTTGCCGATGTCTTCCTATTACCTAATTTAAAAGGTAAATTCTATGAAATGAATTTGCAAAATAAGTTTTTTGATTATTTAGCCAGCGCTAAGCCTATTATTTTTGCCGGAAGAGGTAATTCTGCAGATATAATAGAGAAAAGTAACTCCGGTTTAATAATTCAATCGGAAGATTATCATGCAATGGCCGAGGCAGTCAAAGAAATGAAGTTATCAAACCAACTTGAACGGGATAAAATGGGGGAAAATGGAAGACAGTACGTATTAAAACATTTTGAGAGACATACCCTCACTAAACGACTTATTCAGCATATTGAAAATTCAGTCACAAATAATAATTAACAAACATAAAATCATAGAGGTAACTTCTGTACCTGTTGCCGAACATCCTAATTTTGCAATGAGTCTCACGAGATCCGAATTTCCTGTACGATTGTGAAAGCTGGCTGCGGCCAAGTATTGCCCCTGGCCGCTCCCTCACTGTTAGGGGAAGCTCTCTACGATTACCAGACGCCAACCCGAACCGAACTAAAGCGCATGGGCAATGACGACGGAGGGCCATTCGCATTAGCTCATTTATCGGCAGGGACTTATTAACCGCAGATAGTCAAGTTGTTAGAGGACGGGGTGACATGACATCTTGGGCAATTCAACCTTTGGCCCAATTACATGTTGTACAGGCCGTGGAGTTACATCTGCGGTCTTTTCCGAAATTCTTTTTATCATTTCTGGGCCCGCGCTTTTTACGGGAGTTCTATGCCAGTTTTCTTGTAGATAATGAAGGTATCGGATTTGTCGCACAAGAGCCAAATGGTGACATTGTAGGGATAGTGGTAGGCGCTTTGGATTCTCGCGGGTACTTCAAACGGCTTTTGGTACGACGTTGGTTTGCTTTCTGTCTTGCCAGCCTCGGAGCATTGCTGAAACAGCCGACATGCATTTTTCGCCTATTAAGGGCCGTATTTTATCGTGGTAATTCTCCTTCCGGACCTAAACGAGCGCTCCTCAGTTCTATCGCCGTCGACCCCGAGGTACAGGGCAATGGAGTTGGAAAGGCACTTGTTAAACGGTGGTTGGCTGAGGTTCAGCAACATGGATTGACTGGTTGCTATCTTACCACCGATGCCGATGGCAACGAACTGGTAAACAACTTCTATCATCATCTCGGATGGCGGATCGAAAGCTCTTATTTCACCCGAGAAGGTCGACGCATGCACCGTTATGTCTATAATTTTATCTAGTGAATATTCATGTTTTTTTGAGACATTTGACCAGAGCGTATTGCAGAGGATACATTTAATTGAAATTCTGGAAATATAGCTGTTCATGAACAAAAAATCACATACGAAAATACCTTTCGCTTTGCCGGATATCAATAATGATGAAATCAATGAGGTTGTAGCATGCCTAAAATCAGGGTGGCTGACGACCGGCCCTCTTACCAAAAAATTTGAAGAACAATTTGCTGCCTATTTGAACGTGAAACATGCTTTAGCGGTTAATTCCGGGACAGCAGGCTTGCACCTTGCAATTGAAGCACTCGGAATAAAAAAAGGAGACAAAGTTGCTACCAGTGTATATACTTTTACTGCGACTTCAGAGGTTATCCGTTACCTTCAGGCTGATCCGGTTTTTATAGACATTGATCCCGAGACATTGAATATTGATACGAGTCATCTGATCCAAAAGATAGATAAGACGACCAAGGCAATAATTCCGGTTCATTTCGCAGGTCAAGCGTGTGAAATGGATGCCATTGCAGCCGCTGCTAAACAATTTGATTTAAAAATAGTTGAGGATGCAGCTCATGCAATTCCATGCTCTTACAAGGGGAAAAAGATTGGAAAGATTGGTAAATGCACAGTATTTAGCTTTTATGTGACCAAGCCAATAGCTACCGGCGAAGGCGGTATGGTGGTCACTGATTCTGAACAAATTGCTGATCGTATTCGGGTAATGCGTTTACATGGAATCAACCGGGACATCTGGAACCGTTATCGTGATAGCACACCAAACTGGTATTACGAAGTCATCGAGCCTGGTTATAAGTACAATATGCCCGATCTTATGGCTGCGATCGGAATCCACCAATTGAAAAAGGTTAATCAGTTCCAAAAGCGCCGTCAAATGATTGCTGAACAATACGATGAAGCCTTTACGAACTTGCCATTGAAAACACCAGTCATTGTTAATCCTGAGGACCGCCATGCTTGGCATCTATACGTGATTCAACTTGAGCTGGAGCGAATACAAATCAGCCGGGATGAATTTATAGAGAAGATGGCCGAAAAAGGTATAGGGACGAGTGTTCATTTCATACCCCTGCATATTCACCCCTATTGGAGAGATCAGTACGGATTTTCTCCAAATGATTTTCCTGTTGCCTTGGATTGCTATCGCAGAGCTGTTAGTTTACCAATTTACTCCAAAATGCAGAATGACGATGTAGATAAGGTGATCAAAGCGGTCAAGGATATTTTAGGTTGAACTGTAGATCCCCCGAGAGGCCACAAAAATAATTACTAAGGTAGTCAGTTCTCAATCAGTTACGGAAAATAATTAAAAAAGTACGGGACAAGCCCATTACATTGTGATATGAAAATCATATATGAATGTAAATTTAATGGCTTCAACAATTCCCGAAGACGAAAAGACACCATTGGTCTTGCAGCTTTTGGCCGTTATCGAGCAACAAGCAGAGCAAATCCAGCAACTCAAAGACGAAATTGCTCGGCTTAAGA
>JAHEJC010000195.1 GCA_024639065.1 Lewinellaceae bacterium
AGCCGCTCAACCTTAAGGGTAAGGAAAACCCTGTAACTATTTATGAACTTTTATCCACGAAATCTAAAGTTTCTAAACCACAACTTGACACGGATCGACTTTATTCGGAGATGGTTGGTCGTGATCAGGATTACCTTACTTTAAGATCTCATATTCATAATGTCATTAAGGGTCAGGGGGCAATAGTAAACGTGATCGGTGAACCTGGTATTGGCAAATCAAGGTTGATCGTGGAATTACAAAAATCTAAGGAGCTTGAACAGGTGGCTTTTTTGAAAGGAGCGGCTTCATCAATAGGAAAGGATTTAAGCTACCATCCCATCATTGAAATCCTGCAAAAATGGGCCTCAATAGAAGAGGATGATGATGTCAAAGAAGCTTTGATAAAACTGGAAAAGGTGATCGCCAATATTTATCCTGAAGGGATAGAAGAGATTTTACCTTTTGTGGCCACTCTGATGGGCCTCAAGCTTGAAGGTAAATACGCCGATAGAGTTAAAAATATTCAAGGGGAGTCTCTGGAAAAACTTATACTTAAAAGCCTGAAGGATCTCATCACAAAAGCAACTGAAAAACAACCTATTGTATTTGTTGTTGAAGATGTCCATTGGGCAGACTTGACAACCATTGAACTGCTAGAATCGCTCTTTCGCTTAGTGGATAAATACCCCATTTTGTTCATTAACATCTTCAGACCAGATTATCAAGAAACCAGTGAACGATTACTGAAAACCATTAAAAATAAATATCCAAAAAATCATTCCGAGATAAAATTGGAAAGACTGAATAAAAATCAGGTCGCGCTCCTGGTCAACAATCTCTTAAATACCGAAATCCTTCCTTTGAAAATCAAAAGCTATATTTCAAATCGGGCTGAAGGGAATCCACTTTTCGTAGAAGAGGTCCTGAGTTCTTTCATTGATGAAGGTGCTGTCCAACTTGAAAACGGACAATACAAGGTTACAGAGAAAATTAATTCCGTGGTCATTCCGGGTTCTATTAGGGAAGTGTTGATGGCCAGGTTAGATAGGTTGGATGACGAAAATAAATATCTTCTCAAAAAAGCATCGGTAATCGGTCGATATTTTTATCTAAAAATTCTCAATCAGATCTACGAACATGCTGAAAAGATCAATGAACAATTGTCTTTACTTAAAGAGATCCAACTCATTAGAGAAAGGATGAGGTTCAGGGATATCGAATATTTTTTTAAACATGTTTTGATGCAAGAAGTGACTTATGAATCCATTTTGATCAAACAGCGAAAAGTAATTCATTTGGAAGTTGCTACGGCTATTGAAAATGTATTTTCCCATCGACTTAATGAGTTTTACGGCGTTCTCTCCTGGCATTACGGTAGAGGGGAAAATATTGAGAAACAAGAAAAATATCTTATCAAAGCCGGTGAGGAGGCTGTTAAAGCCGGAGCATCAAACGAAGCAATCAATTATTACAAGGATGCATTGGATCTCTATGTTGTCAAAATGGGTCCAACTGCTGACAAGCGAAAAATAGCAATTCTTGAAAATAGAATTGCCTCAGCGCTCTATGAAAAGGGACGTATGACCGAAGCTCTTGTTTACTTAGATAAATTATTTGAGTACTTGGACATCTCCATTCCGAAGAACAGAATTTCGAAGACAGCATTGATCTTAGGTGTATCGTTTCACATAATCCTTCAACTTTATTTCCAGTCAAAAAAAGAAAAGCAATATCCCGACCAGCGTGTTAACATCAAGCTAGACCTCATGAAACAGAAAGCTTGGGCATTATATGCCATTGGATCCACTGAGAGTATGATTATTATGCTCCTTATTTTAGAACTGCTGCATAAATACGACATTAAGAAAATAAACGATGGATTATTTTTTTACGCCGTAATGAGTGTCGTTCCGGTAGGCATCGGAATGTCATTGAGGCTTAGTAGAAAAATGCTCAATTACGTTCATGACCATTTATCAGCAGATGATCTTAAGTCAAATTTTGCCTATCAATTTGGTGAACGATACTATTATGCACATACAGGAGACTGGGAAAACTTGACCTATGAAGAATCGGTGGTAGAACAAGGACTCAGAATAGGAAGTATCACTGAATCTTCTGGATACCTCATTATGACGGGTTTTTCATTAATTGAATTGGGTAACTTTTCGGAAGCTATGCGATGCCGCGCTAAGTTGCAAGAGGTGGGAGAAGTTTATGAAAATGATTTTACCCGCACAAGAAATCATTTTTTAAATACGGTATTCTTTGTAAAATGTAGAAGACTTGATGAGGCGATTGAAGAGGCGAATAAAGGAATACCCCACATGCAACAATCTGGCTACCCATTTTATGCATTCGCTGTTCTCGCAATTAAAGCACAAGTATACACCCTACTAAATCAAATAGACGAAGCTCAAATAGTATTAAACCAAGCTCAGAAAATTATAGACCTTCATGGCCAAACTCGCTTTCTGGTTTTTTTATCCAAATGGCATTTAAGTCAATTCCTTGTTGATATCCACTTGTTGGAGGATCCAACTAATCGCGATGACAAATCAACACGATCTCAACAAATAACAAAAACACTACGGAGTGCCAAAAAAGCTCTTAAAACCTTTCGAAAGTTTGCACCGGGAAGAACAGAAGTTTTTAAATTGGTAGGACGATACTATTGGCTTATTGGTAGGCAAAAGCAAGCTTTAAAGTGGTGGGAGAAAAGTATTGAAATGGCAAAACGTCTGGGTGCCCGACCCGATCTTGCGCGCACCTATTTAGAAATTGGAACAAGATTGTCAAGTAAACCTAGCCAGTATGGCAAATTAAATAATATCACTATCAAAAAATACTTGAATGAAGCTGAGGCCTTATTTAAGGAGATGGATCTAACTTGGGATCTGGAAAAATTAGCAAAAGTGAACTTGTTCCAACAGGTATCGTAATGTAGTGCAATAGTTAGGTCTCATTGAATGCTCCCCCAGCAAAACTGCGTTCCCCAGTCAATAAAATCTTTAGTCATCTTTTCGTGCGGCACCCTTTCGTTTGATCGCCACTTTCGAAAAGTCTTCTTTATCCTTTATAGTGGTCCATATTGGTGGTCGAGTAGATAGAAAAGTCAACAAGGTAAGTATCCAAGAGGATTTTAAAGCACTTCTTAAAGTTGTCCATCTGAAGCCCACAGAAATACAATCAGAATGATTCCTAACATAATGCCACCAGAATGAAGGCAAATAAAGTATATCCCCCTGTTTTAGAATGGTTTGATAACCTTGTAACGCCTTTTGGTCTTCAAACTTATTGGTTGAATCAAGTGGATCAAAGTCACTAATAAAATAGGGCGTTCCATCAACTTTAGGTTTTAAGCCCAGAGTATCTAAAGGATGATAAACAATCCACTCTTTTTCTCCACTGACTTGCAAAAACAATAAATTTTGTATGGCCGTATGGATAGGAGTAAATGCCTTATTCCTCGCCATAAAAAATTGCTTATTCGCATTTAGGGCCCCTTTAGGCATTAGCGTTTTATAGAAATTTAAGTTAATATCTTTTAAAAGTTCAGGATGTCTTTGTAGTAAGGGTTGAAACCTAAGGTTTACTGATCGATCTTGCTGCATTTGGTCAATCGCTTTCTTCAGGCTGGTAAGCTCATAGGTATTTGAGTCATGAAATATTAAAAATGCTTCATCGTCTCCATATTGATCTTTTATAAATTCAAAATTCCACTTTGCACAGCAAGGCCATTTTATCCCAGCTTTTTCAAAAACAATGGGTTTATTCCCAAGTGTTAGTGTGGATAGATCTTCAAAATCCGCTGCCTTTATTCTTTCAATCGGAATAAAAGAAGCTTGTTTAGACTTTTCTTTTAGGATTTTAGATTCATAATTATTCCGAAAGTATTCTAGGTTTTTCTTTAGTTTGCCGAAACCAAAAAAATGTTCGAACAATAACGAATGGTTGAAGATTAATCGTTGCATCTGGATAAATTTAGTTGGTTCTAGAAGTAGGTACATACGATTCCTTATCAATATACGAATCAATATATAGATCAAACTTTCAATTCCTGGAAAAGGTACCGATACTCAATGCAATGGGTAGCGATAATAATGTTTAATCTTGTTAGAACCTGAGCGCCTAATTTGATATACCGGATAATTTTACTTAGATATACTGAAGTCCATGTTTTAAGAACTTACAAATAAAATTGGTCTGTGGTTGGTCAATATAAAGAAGATAACCCCATATATTAATGCTCTAAGGTCGAAAATAAATGCATAAAAATGAATCATTAGGACATATAAGAAACTTTGTAAGTTACAAAGGTGATTTAGTCGAAAGTTCAGTGCCCCTAATATAAAAACCATACGAACTTCAACCAACGAGAAACCAAATCAAATGAAACTTTCGTTTTTAGGGTGGGATTTTACACAGTTTCGTTAAATTTAGTCTTGATTATTCATTGGAATTTTGTAGTGAGATTAGAAAGAGCCTGCTCGAATGAATAGCGGGCGGGCAACAAAATAAGTAATTTTCCTATCTGAATCATAGCACTGCTAAGGTGAAAGAAAGAAAATTCAACGCAGTTTCTTATTTTGCAGCTATTCAAGACGCCTGCCTGCTGCAGACAGGTAATAAGTTTTCTAATGAATAATCCGGGTTACAGTTTGCCCTTACAATAGTTTTATGGTCGACCAAGCAATTATTACATTGGTTTTTGCTGATATTGAGCACTCTACCCGCCTTGCTCAGCAATTAAGACATGATTATCCTACCTTATTGGTTCGCTACCGAGCGGTCATTCGAGAAGCACTACATATCCATGGTGGTCGTGAAATTGATACTGCCGGAGATGGCTTTTTTATGGTATTCGATATACCTCAAAATGCGGTATGCGCTATTAAACGAATGCAGCAACAGTTTCATTCCCAACCATGGGCGGTGGATGTTGAATTAAAGGTAAGAATGGGGATACATACCGGATTAGCACTAGCCACTCCTTCTGGGTATACTGGCGTCGAAGTCCACCGGGCGTCCAGAATTTGTTCAGCGGCACATGGAGGGCAAGTTTTGATCTCAAATACGACACAAGAACATCTGGAAGATCTAAAAAATATTGACTGTAGTTTAAAGAAAATAGGTGTTCACAACTTTGAAGATTTTCAACAACCGGTAACTTTATTTCAACTTAATATACCCGGTCTAAATCAATCATATCCAGATCCAAGAATAGAGCTCAGTGACCAAAAAATTGCGGTCATGCCATTCCGTATGTCCGCTAAAGACCAGTCTTATGATCATGTAGGAGAAGGATTGGCTGAAGAGTTAATTATTGCTTTAGGTAAGGTAAAGGGATTGAGAGTAGCCTCTAGATCATCCTCTTTCGCTATAACCAATAATGAGCTGGGGCCAAAGGAAATCGGTAAAAAACTTGATGTGCATTCTCTGGTAGCTGGTCATGTTAAAATGAATAATGGAACCTTACAAATAGCGGTCGAATTGGTTGATACCAATTCAGGTCTTAATATTTGGTCCGATCTGTATAAAGTTGATCGAAAAGACATCATTCAGATGCAAGATAAGATCGCTCAAAAGATTACTAATGCACTCGAGTTTGAATTAGTGCCAGAGCAACAAAATTCTATCCAAGTACGGCAAACTCAAAATGCGGAGGCTTACGACTTTTATCTGCGTGGTCGTCGATTTTATCTTCAATTCAGCAACCGGGGTATTGATCTCGCCTTAAAAATGTTTCAAAAGGCCATTGACAGTGACCCTGAATACGCATTGGCTTATGCCGGCTTGGCAGACTGCTATTCGTATCAATATTTACACAAAGCCAAAAATCAGCCTATTCTCCAAATGGCTGACGAAGCCAGTAAAAGAGCAATTGAACTGGATCCTTTGCTCGCAGAAACCTTGGTCTCCAGAGGAGTCGTCTATACCCTTAATCAGCATTTTGACGAGGCTGAAAAATCATTTCAAAACGCTATAGAGAGGGATCCGACCTTGTTTTGGGGATGGTATCATTATGCACGGTCTTGTTTTGCCTCCGGCCAACTAGATAAAGCAGCCAGACTCTTTGAACAAGCTAATAAAGTGGAACCTGAAGATTACCAATCCATTTTATTAGCTGCCCAATCTTACAACGATGTTGGATCTCCTGATTTATCCAGAACCTTTAGACAAAAAGGCGTTGATATAGCGTATCGATGGATAGAGCTCAATCCTGGTGATACTAGAGCTTTATATATGGCCGCCAACGCACTGGTATTTCTGGATCAACCAGAAAAAAGTCTTGCCCTCCTTCAACAAGCTTTGTCCCTTGAACCAGAAGATTCGATGTTGCTTTATAATGCCGGATGTATCTATTCTCTATTGAGCATGAAGAAAGAAGCCTTGTCTTGTGTTGAAAAAGCTTATGAACATGGACTCACCATGCAAGGCTGGTATGCAAACGATAGTAACCTGGATAATATTAGAGATGAACCACGTTTTAAAGCATTACTGGAGAAATTGAAAGTGGAGTGATGTCGTAGAACAAGAGAATCCTATTATTTACGTAACATTCAAAAGATTTTCCTAGCACCTGGTAAGCGCTTAATGAGATAACCCATTGCAAAACATACAATCAAAGCAACTGGTGCTAGCACGATAAATTTCCAAATTTGAACAATCTCAAAATTTAGAAATATGGCACTGATGAGTACTAACAATGGTGTGTGAAAAACAAACACACTATAAGCACTCGATGACAATTTTTTAGCTAATGACCCTTGTTGATTTACCTTAGATTGGAAAATACCAAGGAGTGCTATTACCATCCCAAATCCGACTAGCTGTTCCCACAACGCATAGGCTAAGGCTTGCCAGTGGTTTCCTCCCATAAACAATTCTATCCCATCCTCTAACATACCTCCCATTATAAATATTACAGGAAAAACTACCAAAATTAGAGCCTGAACAAAACTAAACCATGCCCAACCCATTTTAGACGATATTTTAAATATCCAATTTTCTTTATAAGCCACTATCCCGAAAATGAAAAGGCTGATGTACTGTAAAAAGTGAGGTAGTTGAAAAGCTGTAAAGTTCATAGACCAGCCCACTGGCAACCAGATTCGAATCACAAATTGGGCGAAGCCAATTATACTGGCAAATAATAAAATGACCCAAAAACGAGGAAAAGACCCGTCTTTAGGAGTTGATTTTTGCGGACTACTGAATAACTTATACAAAACAAATCCAAAAGTAAAAAGCAACAAAGCTTCCACAAACCACATTGGACCAAATCCCCATTCGGGATCTTGTATAAGATACACCCAGAATGATTCGGTACGACCAAAAATAAACCGGTCTCTAATAAAAATGGTTATGGGACATAATATGAAAAAAAATATCAGCAATGGAATCCCCAATCGTACAAGCCTATCTTTAGCAAATTTGCTTAACCCCTTTTTCACCAATGAGGGAACTAAAAAATAGGCTGATATAAAAAAGAACATACCCATGAAAAATGCCTGGTTCGTTGCTAGAAAAATACCATAAAATAATATTTCTGGAAATTCTGCTTGCGACTCATTGTAAAACCAGCTACCTGGTCCGCCATAGGTGATGGCTAAATGATGTAATACGACCAGACTGATTAAAAATATTCTTAGATTATCGACAAATAAAATGCGCGGATTTGGATTTGCTTTTTTCATTTTCCCGAAAAATTATTTATTGTAACCACTTTTAATTAGAAAAATCTTCCGAAATAAATTTTCAATAATAGTCAGTTTCTATTCAACCTTATCTTGAAAAGATGAACAGCTGTAAAAGGTAATGACAATTATAATATTGGAAAAGGTAAGCAATTGACTTGATGAAATAAAATATACAAAAGATTTACGAGGTACGCATTCAAAGTAATTTGGAAAGATCCCGATCCTTTCTTCACTTGAATGGGTGAGTTATTATATTTAGGTACCATTGGGATACAGCATCAGATAATACTACCGAAATTATAAGGTCTTTCAATCTTGTTCAGTTCTTTTATAACAAAAATATCAACCTGACTACTTAATATTATACCTCACCATAGGTGACAATATCAAATGCTGATACACTAATAGGTAAAAGAGCATTTAAACCAATTTAAAATGAACAACATCAAGCAAACAACAAGCAATAATAAGAGCTCCAATCTGGACTCTGGAATGATGCAATCGTGATATCCCAGCCACCCTTCTTTTCTAGCTGCTACTTTATCTGAAGCTGATAGAACCAGGCTGCAAGATATCCTCACTTTGAAGCATAATAAATAATTAAAACCTGCACAAATGCAGTCTTCATAGTTCCAGGGCTAGAAAACTTGAAACGTATTGGATATTGGACTACAAGGTGAACAAGGGTTAGTAGTAACGAATACAAACCTATAACCCCGAAAAACACACTAAACGGTAGCTTATAAATTGGCTATTTAAAGGAGATTAGTTAGGTATTCACTGCAGTTGAAGGTTTTGCATTTGAATTTCTTTGAACGCGATCAAAGGTTTTTATGGGACATCATGATCTATGAAAAGAACCCCGATGCTCGATTCGCTCTCCCGAATGCACTGACCCTTCGCTGCGCTCGGTTAGCTCGACAATTCGCCTACACAAATCAAAGATTTGCTGGCTTGGACATTGCGAGAAGATTGGAAAGATCCTGAAGCTCGCTCTATTCGATCAGGAATTGAGGTTGACGTCAGTCAAGATCAGCAATAGCTTCCAATTTTTCCAACCGTTTTGATAATCTGAGGACTAGATCTTTAAGGACCTCAATCTCACGCTTTAAATTGTAAGGACCTTCTTTTCAATATCATCCTTATCCTTGAGTTCTTTGGTCAAATAAAGGTAGGACACCGAGAAAGACTATTTTTTCATGATGTAATCTTCTGTTCAAAATAAGGAAAATAGGCGGATTCTATTTGAAAAAATTTGTCGACTCTGATAAGATCCTTCGACAAGCCAGGGCAATGCTTTAGATAGGTTGTTGATAATGTTTTAAATTTAATCTATCACACTTTAGTTTACTTGAAAACCTAAATATTACCTAATATGTCTGTTTGTTAGTTCATATGCTTTGATTATTTGAGGCAGACAAGGTGGTTTTTCTATATTTTTAGAATCCATGATTTCTCAAGACTAAATAAATTTCAATCTTTTCGTCGATTTTCAATCGCCTTGATTGAAGGAAAAATAATTCCAAATATAATCGCGAACCTAATTGGAACCTCCCAATCAATCGAACCATTACCATGTACTATCAAGCTATAAAAATAACTTACAATTGCACAGACAAAAAATGTTAATACGAATATGATCGTAAATTCACGAAGGAATGTCAGTATTTTCATGACCTTGCTATATTAGTTATTTACTTTCTATTTTGAAAATGTATTTGTTGATTCATTTTAACAGTCATCTACAATGTCATGCTAAACGCAATAAAAGTGTTTTATTCGATATGTCTAATTTAAAAAAAATCATAGGGATAGCCTAGAATACTCAATACGTAGCACGGATTTGGATTCGTTGTATTCAGCACAAAGTTCACGATCAGACCAATAATTAAAATAGAAGTTCTAATAATTCTGGATCAATACTATAATGAATATCATCGACCGGCATAAATGACTTATCGCTTTTATGAATCGCATCCAAAGCAGATTCTGGAAATCCATCCGTGTATGCTCTATCCAAAGTTTTTAATATTTGTTCTGTGGTAAAGTTCTTATGATCAACTATTGGGATTATTTCTGGTCCTTTATCATTTAATTCTACTTGTTCAGCATTGTCATGCACCATTTTGGGTTTTCTGGAAGATCCCCAGCTTAATGGATTAAGATCCAGTAAAACTTGTTCATCTGGAAACAGTTTTGAATATATTATATTTGTTTGATCTAGGGTACTGTCCATGTTGTGATAATATTTGGAATGGCAACATTTCTACTGACTGGCACATAAGTGATAATTGGTCTAAACTTGAAGTTCCAAACAATTGCCAAATAGTGAAAATAGATGGCGGCATTGTAGAGATAGCTCAGGATACTACAGCAGCATGTAAATTGCTAGAAGTCAAAATCGGAAGCATTTTCACTGTAATGGGTGAGCTCAACGTAACTGGTAACTAGAATCAAGGCTTTTAAATTGAAAAAAGGCCAAGTCTTTCTTCATGTTTTCTCAAAAATGGTTGTAACATATCATTAAGACAAATACTTAAAACCAAAATTTCCAGAATATTATCGTGAGATATATGAATGGGACTGTCGATTTTACTCCTTTTTTAGTTGCTGGAAAAAAGGCGATCCCAAAAAGCGAGAAACCGGCTTACTTTGCCCATCCATTTCGGAGTCTCCGATATGGTTTCAGGAGGCTCTTCACCTTCATCTGCTGACTGCTGACTATACATTTCTTCAAAAATATGCCGGACATTTTTTTTGACCATTCGCCGGAATGGGATCCGGGCCATCAAACCATATAAGGCAGCATTCCCTTCCCCTGGTGCCCTGGGATTTTTTTTTGCATATTCCACCGCTTCCTTTAGATCGTCGATATATTTTGGGATCACCGGTACATTCGTGGGTAAAATGGTAAGGTGAATGCAGTCGGGGTCCTGTTGCCGATCTACCAGCCAACCTTTTTTCTCCAGGTAATCTCCCACGGCAAATATATCCGGATGATTCCGGTGGCTGCTATAGGAAATGATGTTCATGCAGGGCTCCCCGACCACATGTAATTCGGGCATACGTACAATCGCTGATTGTAAAAGACGGCGGCCCTCCATCAACTTGGCCGCTATTTTCTGATAACCACTGATCCCTAAATGGTGCATGGCAGCCCATGCAGCCGCGATAGGACCACCGGACCTGGTCCCTAAAATAGTAGGCGAAATGTAGATGCCCCCGGGAAAATCGGTGGTGATAAAGAATTGATGTTTCAGATAATCCATCGTTCGGTAAAGAATTACAGAAGCCCCTTTCGAACCAAAGCCAAATTTATGCACGTCGGCCGAGATGGAAGTGACCCCGGGAACTCTGAAGTCCCAAGGAGATAATGGCATGCCTAGTCCTTCCAACCAGGGCAGGATAAAGCCCCCAATACAGGCGTCGACATGGAACGGCAATTTATGCTGGACCGCCAATTTACCTATCTCAGCGATTGGATCCAGAATGCCGTTTGCATAGCTTGGTGCCGAAGCAGCTAACAGAATCGTGTTTTTATTAATCAGTCTCTCCATAGCCGCTAGGTTAGCGCAATGGCCCTTATCAACGGCTGCCTTGCGGAGGATCAAACCAAATAAATGAGCCGCTTTATCATGCGCTGGATGAATGGTTTTTGGCACCACGACCTCCGGATATCGAATCTTTGGGTGGTGCTTCCGAGCCCATTCCCGGTAGGTGTATAAAGCCAGTAAAATACTCTCTGTTCCGCCCGATGACATGGTGCCGGATACCCGATCATCTCCATGCAGCATATTAGC
>JAHEJC010000578.1 GCA_024639065.1 Lewinellaceae bacterium
AGGCAAAAGATGAAGAAAAATCTTTCTCGGCTACCTTAGTTATTGCTGACAATTGTCCAATTGAGCATAAAATGAAAATCAAACTTTCTTCGAGAGGAATTACTAGAAAAAATCACTGTGAATTTCCTCCCTTGAAATTAAATCTGGTCAAAAAACATATGCCTAAAGAATTAAAGTTTGACAAATCGCCCTCTTATAAACTGGTTACCCATTGTAAAGTCGATTCTGCGTATCATAATTATTTGATTAGAGAGTATGCCTCCTATAAACTCCTGAATGTTCTCACCGAAAAGAGTTTGCAAGTCAAGTATTTGAATATAAATTACTTGGATCAATCCAACGATGAATCTTCAGATCATATCGGCTTTTTAATAGAAAATATCGGTGATTTTAGCAGAAGGGTTGATGGTAAGGTTATTGATGACAAAACAGCTATCTCAAAAATAAATAAAGAACAATACCAGCTGATCGTATTGTTTCAATACATGATCGGCAATACGGATTGGAGTTTATCCCAAAGGCATAATATTGAGTTTGTACAATTGAAAGACGAAGAAATCATCCTGGTGCCTTATGATTTTGATTATGCAGGTCTAGTAAATGCAAAATATGCAGTACCACACCCACAGCTACCGATTAAACATGTTACTGATCGGTTGCTCCAATATCGAGGAAAACATACGGATGAATTAGAGGAAGGTATTAAAATCATGAATTCAAAGAGGGAAGATATATATAATACATTGGAAGCCATCCAAAACGAGTCAAATTGCCAACTCGGGGATGTAAAGAATTATATAGACTCATTTTTTGTAATTATAAACACACCAAATATGCTGCAACAATCATTTGAAGGTGCTCAACGAGATATATAGTTTTGTCTGCCACTGGCAACTATTATCCAGGTAATATTATTTGACTTTTATTTATTTCAATTATCTTGGTTTTATGGATTCATTTCTCAATGGTATTTTATTGGGGTTAACCCTCACTATCATGGTGGGTCCCATAATGATTGCCATCGTTCAGACAAGCTTGGAGAAAGGATGGAAAGCGGGCTTAAGTGTAGGTTTTGGAATTTGGATAAGTGATTTACTTTTCATTATGGCTTGTTTTATAGGAGTTAAACAATTAAGTGCAATTATCACTCATCCCAATTTTGAAATCGTACTAGGATTGGCGGGCACGATGATTTTAATCGGATTTGGCATCGGCATGATTGTGGTAAAAGCCAAAGATTTTGATTTGGAATCCAATTCAAATTCATCTAAAGACTATGCGGCTTTTTGGACTAAGGGATTTTTAGTAAATACCGTCAATCCATTTACTTTCTTTTTTTGGATAAGTATTTCATTGGGTATTATCAACTTTAACAGCCCTTCTTTTTTTAATTACATTCCTTTTTATGTAGGTATTATGTTGCCGATTGTATTAGGTGATGTAATTAAAACTTTTGGTGCTCATTGGATAAGAGGACACATCAATTCGTCCCATGTACAAAAGCTGCGGTTGGTCTCAGGTATCGCCTTTATAATTTTTGGTGTAGTCTTGGCCACAAGAGTGTTATGGTAATCTGAATCTAATAAAATTTAGACCGCTTTTTTAAGGAATAGAAGGATCGGAGATTCAATTTATAAGGCAAAATGTGCTTTTATTAACTTTGCTGTTTCTTCAGCACTTCTTTTGGTGTTTTCGATTTTAAGAATATTATATTCCGTAAATTCTCCTGGTAAAGTATTGGTCCGGTAATTTTCTTCATCATATAGCAAAGCTGTTTCGGCTCGTTCAGTATTTCTTTTAGTCGGTTTGTGCAGGAGGCGATGCGGATGTTTGTTCCGTCTCAACCGTTCTTCGAGTTTGACAACTAGTTCAACGAAATGCACCTTAGCCCCAACTTGACGAAATATGTCTATTATCTCATCTACATATTGTTTATCTTCTTCCAAATCAATCGCCCAAACCAGGGTAAAAATGAGTCCAGATAGATCACTTTGAGCGACCTCTCTAAATAGCTGGAACCGAATGTATTGATCCAACCTGATGAATGCAGGCGTCCCAAAATCGAAGAATTGATGAACCAATTCAATAGACATATGATTATGGAATAGTTTCAAACCAGTGGTTTTAGCTAATTCCTGCCCCACCGTCATTTTACCAGAGGCCGCAGGTCCAAAAATAAGCACAAAATTCATTTGCCAAATATAGGCAATTTAATATAGGATGTGGGATAGAGCAACAAATGGTAAGTTTCTCGAAAGCAAGCATTTTAATAGGATGGTTTTTCATAAATTGTGAACATGAATTTAAATCAAGTCACGGTTCCGGTGTTAGACATAGAACGTGCTACAAGATTTTATCAAATCCTTGGACTCATACTCATTGTCAAATCTCCACATTATGCCCGTTTTGAGTGTCCGGTTGGTGAGGCTACTTTTTCTGTCCACCTAGCGGAGAAGTTACCCCGTGGTAAGGGCATAAACGTTTATTTCGAAACGGACAATTTAAATGGTATAGTAAAAGAATTGATCGCTCAAGGAATTGAATTCGAGCATTTACCTACAGATCAGAAATGGCTGTGGAGAGAAGCAAGGCTTAAAGATCCCGATGGAAATCAATTAGTCTTATATACTGCTGGTGAAAACCGAAAGAATCCACCTTGGAAGATCACGTAATAGTTATCCTCTTGACCACATATTGACATATGAGCATAAAGGATAAATATTCCAGGTACTTACCTTCCGTACCTAACGGCACGGCTATATAGGACGCCTATGGATCTCTACCTAAACTAAGTCCCTAAAGGGACTAAAACTTTCTTTTGTATTACAAAATATGGCATGAAAATATTAATCTTAATAGTGATCTACTAGCGCTTCCATTAAGGAACCAAGACCTATTAAAAACCGACTTGTCCCATTAGGGACTTAATATGGGTAAATAACTTTTAACTCCTCAGCTGTCGTGCCGTTAGGTACGATATATGCTTAAAACCATAATTGAACATGATATAAGCTGTAAATGGGAACTATCAAAACCTTTAGGTCCGTTAGGACTAATTTGGTAAT
>JAHEJC010000196.1 GCA_024639065.1 Lewinellaceae bacterium
AATTTCAAATCACCAAGGAATATCTTGGACAAGGTACACACCTGGTAGGGCTTGCCAATATGTTTGAAGAAGTATTAATGACTGATACCTATGTAAAGGGAAAAGGTTCTTTGGTTGCTAAGGTTATTGATGGTTCTTTGAATGGTCATGAGCTAACTGGAATGGCTGGGGTATCCAACATTGGAACAGCGAGGAATTGGACTGGAAATTTATTTGGCCAAGCCGATTGGTACGCTTTCGGCCGGCTAGCCTGGGATCCGTATATCACTTCTGACCAGATTTACGATGAATGGATCAAAATGACTTTTACCCATAATGAACAAGCCGTTTCTACTATCAAAGAAATGTTGAAGAATTCACACGATATTTGTGTCCGATATATGACGCCACTTGGACTACACCACATCATGGCAGCAGGTCATCACTATGGCCCCGGACCCTGGGTAGAGAAAATGCCTAGGGCCGATTGGACTTCGGTGTACTACCACAAAGCAGATCAGCATGGTATTGGGTTTGACCGTACACAAAGCGGCTCCAATGCTTTGGCTCAGTATGCTGAAGAATTTAGGAACCAATTTAGTGATTTAGAAAAATGTCCCCTCGACTTCTTGTTGTGGTTTCATCACGTACCGTGGGATTATGTCCTCTCTACTGGACGGTCTCTTTGGGAAGAAGTCTGCCGCGAATATCACCAAGGAGCTGAACAAGTCACTGGTTTACGGCAAAGCTGGGCAAGCGTAAAAAAATATATTGATGAAGAAAGATATAAGCACGTCGATATGCATCTCGGTATCCAAGAAAAGGAGGCTAAATGGTGGCGAGATGCCTGCATATCTTATTTTCAGACATTTTCAAAAAAGGACATACCGCCAGGTCTGGAAAAACCGAAATTCGACTTAGGACATTATAAGTCAATCTTTTATCCCTATGCACCCGGAATAAGACCTCGTTGGTAATGCCTAAAAATTGACAAAAAAACGAAGAATTGAACAAAACGAAAACAGTACTTGTGACCGGTGGATCTTCAGGAATTGGTTATGCCATCGCCCAGCGATTTGTAAATGAAGGCTACCAAACCATCATATGCGGCAGAAACCTAAATAAACTAAACGATGCAGCAGATACCCTCGGCGATGGATGTACCGGAATACAAATTAATTTGGGCGACTTGGAAAGAATACCGGAATTTGTCCAGTCTATCGTGGCAAAATTCGGTGGAATCCACATTTTGGTAAACAATGCAGGTATTAACGAGAAAAAGGACTTCGTCCAGGTGTCAGATGAAGATTTTGAACATATTGTCCGGATAAATCAATCATCCATTTTTTCCTTATCTAGGGAGGTGGTCAAAATTATGCTTGAACGGGAATATGCTGGTTCCATCATAAATATTAGTTCCATGGCATCTCAATATGGGATTCCCAAAGTCATTGCGTACACTGCATCTAAATCAGCCATAGAAGGTATGACCCGTGCGATGGCTGTCGAACTATCTCCGAGCGGTATACGAGTGAATTGTGTTGCACCTGGATTTATCGAAACGCCTATGTCCTCCAAAGCCCTTAGCAATGATCCTGATCGAAAAACAAAGGTACTGTCACGTACGCCAATGGCCAGACTAGGTAAGCCTTTTGAAGTGGCCAATGCAGTGTATTTTCTTGCTTCCGAGCAGGCTTCTTTTATTACTGGTGAAGTCCTCAAAGTTGATGGTGGAAATTCGATCGGCTTTTGATTTTGTCCTTTGTCTTGGATGGTGAACAGGTGGGTGAGTTTAAGGACATATTGACTTATTTAAGGTAAAACAAATGACATGAAATTGTTTCCACTGATTCTATTGACTTCGACTTTCTTACTTTGCATGGTTTGTTGTGTGGAAGAAACACGAAATGATCTACCTGCAAACGCACCAACCTTAAAAAATACTTTTGAAGCAGATTTTTATGTTGGAGCGGCATTGAACAGGGAACAGATAAACGGGAATGACTCCCTTGCACTTAATCTTGTAAAAAAAGAGTTCAACAGCATCACCCCTGAGAACATCATGAAATGGATGCATATCCATCCCGCCCCGGATCAATACAATTTTGAAATGCCGGACAAATTTGTGGAGCTGGGCGAAAAAAATAACCTGCATATGGTTGGGCATACCTTAGTCTGGCACAGCCAACTGGCACCCTGGATGAATGAAGTAAACGACGGTAAGACCCTAATGTATCATTTAGAAGATCATATCAAAACCATTGTAGGAAGATATAAGGGCCGGGTACAGGGATGGGACGTGTTAAATGAAGCCTTAAACGAAGATGGATCTTTACGCCAGTCGATTTTTTATAATCTTGCCGGAGAAGATTATATAAAACGATCTTTTGAACTGGCTGCAGAAGCTGATCCCGAAGCAGAACTTTATTATAACGACTATAATTTGTGCAATCCACCCAAAAGAAAAGGTTGTATTGAATTGGTAAAAAAACTCCAGGCCAACAATACTAAGATTGATGGTATTGGTATCCAGGCACATTTTGGGTTGGACTATCCCTCCCTCGAAGAGATTGAGACTAGTATCTTGGAATACGCAGCGCTTGGGGTCAAGATCATGATTACGGAAATGGATATAACGGTAATCCCCAATCCCTGGGATCTACGTGGGGCGGATGTAGATCAGAATTATGAGGGAAGTCCATTCATGAACCCATACCCACTCACCCTGCCTGATTCGGTCCAAACGGAATTAGCCAAACGGTACGAAGACATTTTCAAGATATTCCTGAAACATAAAGATAAAATAAGCAGAGTGACTTTCTGGGGAGTAAATGACGGTCAATCGTGGAAAAATGATTGGCCCATCAAGGGCAGAACAAATTATCCGTTATTGTTTGACAGGGAATTCAAACCTAAGAAAGCCTATAATAGTATTTTATCACTGAAAGGGGTTAAACCCTGAACCTAAGCTTACCGATTCCTTGGCCAGTCTGCTAATCTTGAAATCAACAAACCAATAGGATTGGCAGTCTAACTTTAGCCAATTACATGTTGGTTAAGGTGAATATTTGGATCCCGAATTATTTTGTACCCTCCAGAACGATCACAGAAAATGGAGGGATATCCAATCGAAGCATCCCATTCGCTAATACCGCCGCATCAAATTTTTTTGTTTGAACTTTATTCGGGTTCTCAAAAGTATTGTGATCCTGCAATTTATCAGAAGTTAGGATTTCTCCGGTTACACTTTCTAAATTTAAAGCGGCCACATCTATTTCAATGGCTTGAGATTTTTTGGAATCAATATTAACCAAAGAAAAATGTACGTTACCTACTTTATCCCGAGAAGCGGAAGCAGAAACAGCTGGTAATACTTTGTTATTGTAAATGTACAATGGAGATTCAAAAGCAAGGGGAATCAACTGTGCATCATGATGCACATTATACATTTTGAAAATATGGTAGGTCGGCGTAAGTAATAATTTTTCCTCATTTGTTAAGATGACTGCTTGTAATACGTTGATGGCCTGCGCAATATTCGCCATTTTTACCCGGTCGGCATGATTATTAAAAATATTCAAAGTGGTTGCTGCAAGCATCGCATCTCTCATGGTATTTTGCTGATATAAAAATGCACCGTTTGTACCGGGCTCTACTTCGTACCATCCTCCCCACTCATCGACATATAAGTCAACTTTTTTATCAGGGTCATATTTATCCATAATGGCCACATGCTTTTGAATAAGTTCTTCCATCATTAAAGCACGTTGCATGATAGTAAAGTATTGCGCTTCCGTAAAATCCTTGGCCGATCCTTTGGCACCCCAGTCTATCACCGAATAATGATGTAGCGCAATGGCTTCTATCAAGTTTTTCGGAATATTTTTCATCAATACTTCCGTCCAATTGTAGTCACTGCTACTGGCTCCGGAAGCGATCCTCACCAAACCGTCAGCGTTATTCCAATTGGTCGAGAAAGTAGCAAACCGGCGATAAACATCTGCATAATATGCTGGTCTCATATTTCCGCCACATCCCCATGCTTCATTTCCAATCCCCCAGAATTTAACTTTCCAGGGTTCGCTTCTTCCATTTTTAGCTCGTAGTTCTGGCATTGGACTCGAACCTGCGGGATGTGTAGTATATTTTATCCAATCAGCAAATTCTTGAGAGGTGCCACTTCCAACGTTGGCAGAGAGATAAGGTTCTGTTTCCAGTAACTCGCACATGTTCAGAAACTCATGGGTTCCAAAACTATTATCTTCTTTGACATTACCCCACCAGATATTGAGCATGGAAGGACGATCTTTTTTAGGTCCGATGCCATCTTCCCAATGGTAGGTATCCGCAAAGCAACCACCGGGCCAGCGAAGGTTAGGAATTTTCATTTCTTTTAATGCTTCAACCACATCCAGGCGCACACCTTCTTTATTGGGAATATTGCTGTCCTCACCCACATAGAATCCGTCATATATACAGCGTCCCAAGTGTTCTGCAAAATGACCATAAATATGTCGACTTATAGTGGGTGCGTCTGGGGTTGCCTTAGCTTTCACCTTTATTTGTGCAAAAGCAGTATCAGCGAATAGACAAGTAACGAAAAGCAGCGGTATGAAATATGACCTCATGAGTACATGTTTTATAGTATAAAAAATAACTGTGGTAGCTTCATCATCAGCAATGATGCAATTTATTTCAAAAAACTTAATTCTTTGGTTTTATTCATAAATGTTTTTAGGATATCTCGATCATGTGGTTGGGCATGACGAAGGGTGGGCGTACATTTCCTATTCCTCTTCCAATTAATCTAGTCTCCACCTTTACCAGACAGACCGCATAACCTTTCTTTTTAGCGCTGAGCTGTATGAATGGAATATAGAATTCTTTGATTATTTGCTGGACAACCTCTTGATGTCCAGCTCGGAGAGATTTATAAAAATGAATAGCTAGATCCGGTAAGAAATTAAATACGGCTGATGAATACGTATTTACACCAATGCACAAATAGGCCTCCGAAATAATTTCTGTAGCGGGTGCACCGCCAATGTATATGAGCCGGTCTCTGATTATTTTTAGGATATCATTAAGGTCTTGCATATTCCCGGTACCATCTTTTAATCTTATGAAATTAGAGCAGGTGTCGGCCAATTCCAAAAAGATGCGGAGCCAATAAGACAGCATTGGCCCGATTATAATAGATCACAGTTAACGAAGTGCGGTCCATAATAAAGTGCTTAAAAAAATGTTTATGCAGCATCACGGGGATACAGTGCTTATAGAGCGATTCGCTGTTTCAGGGAGAACCATGCTCAAGCAGGCAAAGCCTCCACTATGGAATGAAATTGAATTCAGTGACACTTTAAAATATGTGCCGGACGTTTGTGTGATCCTACTGGGAACCAATGACAGTAATTTCTAATCTAACTTTTCACGTAATATTCAGGTCTTTTGCCAATTATATTTTTTTAAAGGTTATAGCGAATACCTAAATCCACTGTTCCACCATAATATTCCAGCGAAGACAGTTTTTGTAATTCACTTATAAATGCACGATCTGGTGTGTTTGTAATATTGCTAGCATTTAGATACACCTGCATTCGGCCTTCCAGCCACGGTAGTTGTTGGTAAGCTGTAAAATCCCAACGCTTGTAAGCACCTGTATATGAATCCAATTCATCAAACGTTCTATTAACCCCAGTCAACACATTATCCGTGAATACATAGGATAACCGTGCTGAAAAGCCACCAACATCATACCCTAAGGTAAAATTAAAGACATCATCCGGCTGATTAGGCATCCTGCCACTTCGTGTGGAATCAACAAATACGGTTTTCGCAAATGGACCGGTGCCCTCTTTAACAGATGTTTGAAATGGATAACTGGTTTTAGAATTAATATGTGTATAATTCACACTTAGCACGATGCCTTTAAGAAATGATGGCAGATACCAAAAATGGGTTTGCCAATCCAGCTCAAATCCGCTAACCGTAGAAGTAGCATCCAAATTAATCCAGGTGCCTATCACTGTTTGTTGAGTTTGGGTTAATTCGAACCGGTCATTGATGGTTAACGGATCTTTGGTTCTAAAACTTGAACTAACAATTAAATGGTCGATCTCCTTATAAAAATATCCTGCGGTAAACAGTCCTATTTATGAAAGATTAAACATGATATCACGATATTCGAGGGATCCATAATTTTTCCATGTCAATTGTTAATACTATTTATTAGCTCATTTAGAACTAATTACTTCTCAGCTCAATTTTACCCTTTTTCCGGCATCTTAGGTGACTCTCGAAGTGATCTTTATCAAAAAGTCACTTTAAAATCTTGTATTCGAAAGTTTTCAGGGAACAATGGGTCCTAGTCCATCACCAAATTTGCTCATCAAGCTTCTTCATAGCCTTGACGTTCTTCTGAATCTGGCCACAATAATGCCCAATAACTTTGTGGTAAGTCTAGTTATCTGGACACTTCAGAAACCACAGTGGCTTCCTGTATGAACGTTCAGGTAATATAAGATACAGCAAACCGGTAATAACATAATGATGAAAGTTGTTGTAAATACCAACTTATTTTTGAGTTAGGCTTAGCTGGTAACAGATCACTTTTGCTTGCACAATACAATTGCTGAATTGAAGAAATCGGTCAGGTATTCCATTCATTCAATATATACGCTTCATTTATGTTTTCTAAAATCGCTAAGAGCTTTGTCATGCAATTGCTATAGTAAATAGCAAACAAAAAGCCGGTGATTTTCTCTAGAAACTACAACTCCATCATCAGAACATTACAGAAAACTTAATGGCAAATAATTTTTGCGATAACTAGAGATTTGAAAAATAAAATGTATTATACAATTCGTTTCGTGGCGAATAATTAAACCATGTATTACTTTGCTTCTGATATCAATTGACAAAGAGATAACCTACGTGACATGTAAAATGAACTATTTAGTTTTTTCCCTTTTATTCGTGCTAGGTATAAATTGTAAAAATGATTCTTTTATATCACCCAAACAATCTTCTACACCTCATGTGGATTTGGTTTACCCGCTTTTAGATGCAGCTAATTCCAGATGGTTTTATTTCGCTTCTGCAAGTAGACCTTTTGGAATGGTTGGATTGAATCCGGATACTCAACTGGGAGGAGCATGGGGGAGTGGATATCGGTACGACACCGATACCATCAAAGGATTTAGTCATATACATGCCTGGCAAATGTCCGGTGTGTCAATACTCCCGATAACTTTTTTGGAAAATCCAAAACATTATCTGGATGATTACTTTTCACCATTTGATCACAATAAAGAAACAGCGGAAGTAGGTTATCATCGAGTACTATTGGATAGATATCAAATTAATGCCGAGCTCACAAGCTCCACGAGAGTAGGATTCCACCGCTACCATTTTATGAATGACGAAAATCCTGGATTATTGGTAAAACTTGGTGGAGTTCTGGGACCTTGCGAGATAACGAACTCCTCTACGCAACAAGTAAATGATTATACCCTAAGTGGGCAGATGACTGATGCACCAACGCGCAGACGTCCAAAAGATTTGGTGATATATTTTACCATAGTTTTCAATCAACCGATCAAAACGATAGTGTCTGATGCGACAAGTGACAACCAACTAATAACCTTTGCTAGCGGTCTAGATTCTTTGATGATAAAGGTAGGTATTTCTTACACCTCATCAGAAAATGCTAGTCGGAACATACAGGCAGAAATACCTCACTGGGACTTTGATCAGATTGTGCAGGAATCGAAGTCTGAATGGGAATCACTGCTCGGACGAGTTGAAGTTAATGATAAACCGTCGGAAGAATTGCAAAGATTCTATACAGACTTATGGCATGCTTTGCATGGAAGAAAAATAATCAGCGATGTCAATGGTCAGTATCCGGATAATACGCAAGATACTTTCCGAATAGGACAAGTTGATTTGGACGAAACAGGTAAACCCAAGCATAATCATTACAACTCTGATTCTTTTTGGGGGGCACAGTGGACCCTCAATGCTTTGTGGGGACTTCTTTATCCAGAGATCATGAGTGAGTTTGTTCAATCATTAATGTTGTATTATGAAGATGGCGGTATGATTCCGCGAGGTCCATCTGGCGGAAACTATACCTATGTAATGACCGGAGCCTCTTCCACTCCATTTATCGTAAGTGCCTTTCAAAAGAGCCATACAGATTTGGACCGGGCAACTGTTTATAAAGCATTGAAGCGCAACCATAGTCAACAAGGTATAATGGCCAAAGCGGGATATGAACATAAAACTTTGCTTGGCGGAGGTATGAAGTATTATGAGGAAAAAGGTTGGGTTCCGTACCCCATACCTGAAGGCTCATTTGGATTCCATCAAGATGGAGCAAGCCTCACCCTTGAATATGCCTATCAAGATTGGGCTCTAGCTCAAATGGCTAAAGCGCTGGATCAAGAGGATGATTATCAATACTATCTTCAACGTTCCAATAATTATAAAAACGTTTATGACTTCGAATCCACTTGGATGCGGCCTAAGGATGTAGAAGGGATTTGGAAAGAACCTTTCGACCCCTATCAATATGAGCATGGATTTAACGAATCCAATGCTGTGCAATCTACCTGGTTTGTACCCCATGACCTGATTGGACTTGCCGAATTAATGGGAGGCAAGGACGCTGCTGTAAAAAAACTAAATGATCAATTTGAAGAAGCCCGCAAAAGAGGATTTACCTCTGGGGATTCTCATGAACGAGGTGAAGATCCATCACTAGCCAGGATACCTATAAATTATGGCAATCAACCATCTATGCAAACAGGTTTTATCTTCAACTTCTTGGATCGCGCAGATCTAAGTCAATATTGGATCCATAAAATACGAGAGGAAGCATTTTCTGGGCTATCACCGTATGATGGCTATAATGGTGATGAGGATCAAGGCCTTATGGGCGCATTAAGTGTCTTGTTGAAATTGGGAATGTTTCAGATGACTGGGGGTGTTGAGGAAAATCCAATCTATAGTTTGATAACTCCGCTCTTCCGATCTATTAATTTGAATTTACCTTCGGGACAAACACTTCAAATTCAAAAAGTTGGCGATGGTATTTATATTGATAAAATCGAATTTAGGGGTAAGGACATTGGAGTCAATGATTTGACGCATGACGCTATCATGGAAGGCGGAGAGCTCACCTTCTATATACGAGAATCTAAATAGATCTTGCTAAGCAATATTGTATTTTTTTAACGTCGAGCTGAACTAAGTAAGACAGGTAATCCTTCTATCTATATCAGATTTATAGGGACATCAGATTAACTAAGCAAGCAATCAATTTAAGTGGTAAAAAATAAATTAAAACTCACTCAATCACCACCTCAAACTGCATCCCTTCCTTTTTTGCAATGATTTGATTTTGTTCCGGATCATATTTCCAATTATCTACGCCTTGAACTTCTTTTACTCCTTGATCGCTTGATATATAAAAAGTCCATTCATGATCCCGCTCACCATGTACTTTGATTTTGTTGCCTTTCTGGCTGATGGTAATTGGAGAAAAGTAGAATCCGTCACCCAAGGGTTCAATATATTCAACTTGGTATTCAGAATTATTCAAAATATAGGCATGCATGGATTTGGAAAATGAAGCGGTATCTTTTTCACCGATCAATTCCTTTGTCAATGGATTGACAGGAACAATACAGACCGAAGGGTTTTCTTTTTTCCAGTTTTCCAGCAATTGATCGATGGATCTATCTTCTAAATTTGATGTTGAATCAAGCGTAAAACTTACATCGGGTAATTGGATATTTTTACAATGATTAAGTTCTAAGGTATCGGGTGAATTCAACTCTAAGGTTACATCCTTCATTGTCCAGTTTTCTGCATAATTAAGAATTCCTCCTCGCCTAGCTTGAATATGTATGTTATTCCAATCAATATGGTGAATGGTTTTTTCGGGGTAGGCATTCGCATAAAAACCTCGATCTGCTCCGCTTACGGAGATGTTATGCAATCGAATATTTCGAAACTCCGGAGTACCTTTTCCGGGGGCTCCACTGGGGTCGTCATCACCTTCCATACCTGTGGAATTTCACCCTGCTTTTCTGCCTCTGGAATCGTAGGATAACTGTATTCGGGATACCAGTTCAATTCAAACTGAAACGGTCTGGCCACTTGTTCCATTTCAATATCATGAAAGAAAATATTTTCGATCAATCCTCCTCGTATCTGTGCGGACTTAAACCGGATTCCCGTGGAGGTTCCTACTGCTTTTAGACCATACACCTCAATGTTACGCATGCCGCCTGAAGTCTCGCTTCCAATGGTAAATAATCCGTGACCGGCGCGGGTAATACAATTCCGGTATACGATATTTTCAGCTGGACGATTGACCCGCAATCCATCATGATCCCGACCCGCTTTAATGCATAGATTATCGTCATTACAATCAATGTCACAGTTTTCGACCAAAATATCTTTGGAAGAATCCGTGTTGATCCCATCCGAACTGGGACCGAAGCCACCGACATTGTTCCGAATCGTCACGTCTTGGACATAGACTCGTTCGCTAAAGGTCAGACTGATTGTCCAAAATCCAGCTCTTTTTACCGTAAAATCTTGAAGATGGACATCCTTGGATTTATATACGACCACCGGTCGCACTCGTTTACAGTCATAATCGACAGCCCAGCGTATGCCCCGTTCTGTGTAATCAACCCACATCCCTCCGGATCGCGGAGGGTCTCCCCAAAACTTGTCCCACCAATATTTGCCATTACCATCTATAGTACCTGTCCCAGAAATCCGGACATTCTCTTCTTCATATACATTAATCAAGGCCGCCGGCCAATCCATTGCTATACCAGCCACCCGGGTCCACCGATCCGGAAAATGTTGATCTTCCTGTATGGCTTGAATAACTACATCCTGGTCTAAGTGCAGGTCAACATTCGATTTCAGAAATAGTGCCCCGGAAACATAGGTTCCCGGTTCGAAAACCACACGACCACCACCAGCCTCTGAAGCAGCATCGATGGCCCGTTGTATGGATTCAGTATTTAATGTTTTACCATCTTCAACAGCTCCATAATCGTTACTTTAAATTGCTTGTCTTGAATTGAAACAAATGCCTCCGCATAAAAGATTGACTCCAACTTTTTAACCAATTCACTTTTCTCGGTATCCTCCGAATCATTAGCAACCGTGCCCGATGAACAATTGGAAAAATAAAAAAGCACGATAATGAATGAAGCCCAAAAAAATCGATCGAATATCATAGGAAAATGATTTGAATCTTAAATTAATTGTTCAAATTTATAAATTTCTGCTCCAGAAAAGTCTTCAAAATCGGGTATTTGTCATAGCTGCATCTTTGACAATGGCATTCCATCCTTTCAACGCAACGGCTAGATAGGTCGATCTGTCCGTTTCTAATTAAAACTTAAAACA